>NZ_JVOW01000002.1:0-126110 GCF_001055995.1 Corynebacterium sp. 239_CJEI
TTGCTTCACTACTTCTCCTGGTCGAAAGTGGTGATGCATTCACCGCCTGAACCTACCGCCTTCAAACTGTCATAAAGGTAGGCACTAACTCCTTCGGCAAACCGCCACCCGTCGAACACCACTCGCCACGCACCACCCACCACCCACCACGCGCCACCCACGCCCCCATATACAGCAGCCTCCACCCCCCCCACAACCGACCACGCCCCAGAACTAATCAAACCAATCCGTACTAAGCGGGCTATAGCACTCTCGACACAGATACACACACCCTCTTACCTTGGGTTTTTCCAAAACTTTGCAATAGACAGCTTGGTTCACTATTGTTTGTAAGCAACGTTTTGAACGACCTCAAAAAAACCGCAAGGAAGTATCTGAAATGACCACCAAGTACGACAACAGCAACGCCGCCAACTGGGGCCTGTCCACTCGCGCTATTCACGCCGGCTTCGCTCCGGACGCACAGACCTCCGCGCGCAACCTGCCGATTTACAACACCTCCTCCTACGTCTTCGATTCCGCTGAGCACGCTGCCAACCGCTTCAACCTCTCGGATGCAGGCCCGATTTACTCCCGCCTGACCAACCCGACTGTGGATGCCGTCGAGCAGCGCATCGCCAGCCTCGAAGGCGGCGTCGCTGCCGTACTGTTCTCCTCCGGCCAGGCAGCTGAGACCGCTGCTGTCCTCACCCTGGCTCGTGCAGGCGACCACTTCGTCGTTTCGCCACGCCTCTACGGCGGTACTGAGACCCTGTTCAAGGTCACCCTGCCGCGCCTTGGCATCGACTGCACTTTCGTCGAGAACCCGGATGACCCGGAGTCCTGGCAGGCAGCAGTTCAGGACAACACCGTCGGTTTCTACGGTGAGTCCATCGCCAACCCTCAGATCGACGTCCTCGATATCCCGGCCATCGCCGAGGTTGCACACCGCAACAACGTTCCGCTGATTGTCGACAACACGGTTCCGACCCCGGCCCTGCTGCGCCCGCTCGAGCACGGTGCTGACGTCGTGGTTTCCTCCACCACCAAGTTCCTGACTGGTAACGGCTCCTCCCTTGGCGGTGTCATCGTCGACGGCGGCAAGTTCGACTGGACTCAGACCCGCAACGGCCGTTCCATCTTCCCGAACTTCACCGAGGCCGACGAGGCTTACCACGGCCTGAAGTTCGCCGACCTGGGCGCCCCGGCCTTCGCACTGCGTGCTCGCGCTGGCATTCTCCGCGACACCGGCGCTGCCCCGGCTCCGTTCAACGCTTGGGTTCTGGCTCAGGGCCTCGACACCCTGGCTCTGCGCATCGAGCGCCACAATGAGAACGCCAAGGCTGTCGCTGAGTTCCTCGAGAACCACCCGCTGGTCGCCAAGGTCAACTACGCTGGACTGCCGAGCTCCCCGTGGTACGAGACCCTGACCAAGCTGGACCTTTCCGGCGCCAGCGGCGTGCTCTCCTTCGACCTGAAGGATGCCGACACCGCCAAGGCGTGGAAGTTCATTGACGCTCTGAAGCTGCACTCCAACGTCGCCAACATCGGTGATGTCCGCTCGCTGGTTGTCCACCCGGCCACCACCACTCACTCCCAGTCCGATGAGGAGGGTCTGATCCGCGCCGGCATTTCCCAGGCCACCGTTCGCCTCTCTGTCGGTATCGAGAACATCGATGACATCATCGCCGATCTCGAGGGCGGCTTCGCAGCACTCGCGTAGACCGTTTGTACACAGACACAGAACGGACTAAGTAGTCTATAAGGCATGAGCTTTTCCCCATCTACCCCGGCCGCCCTCGCACCCGAGGGCGAACCGGGGCGTGTCTTTATCGGCGATGTCACAACCGAGGCTGGCGCGGTCATCCCCGACGTCACTGTCGAGTTCGAACGCTGGGGCCGGCTTAACGACGACTGCTCGAATGTCATCCTCCTCGAGCACGCTCTAACCGGCGACGCCCACGCTTCCGGCCCCTCGGATGAGTACCACCCGACTGCGGGTTGGTGGAACGGGATGATTGGCTCTGCCCGCGCCCTGGATACCGACGAGTACTGCATTATCTGCACCAACGTCATCGGTGGCTGTCGCGGTACAACCGGCCCTTCCAGTCCACATCCGGACGACGGCAAGCCCTGGGGCTCTCGCTTCCCCGCAATCTCCGTGCGCGACACGGTGACGGTGGAGCACCTGGCGCTGCAAGAACTGGGAATTTCCCGCCTCCAAGCTGTCATTGGCGGCTCCTTGGGTGGGGCCCGAGCGCTTGAGTGGTCACTGATGCACCCGGATTTCGTCGGCAAGGCATTGGTGATGTGTGTCGGCGCACGTGCGTCTGCTTGGCAGATTGGTATTCAGTCTGCGCAGATTCAATTCATTGAGTCCGATCCCGATTGGCATGGCGGCGACTACTACGACCGCGGTGTGACTCCGGCCCGAGGTCTGGGTTTTGCACGCAGGGTCGCGCATTTGACGTACCGTGGCGAGCTGGAGATGGATGACCGCTTTGGCGCGGCAGCGCAGCCCGGTGAGGATCCGTTGGGCGCGATGCGCACGGAAGATCGATTCCAGGTAGAAAGCTACTTGGATCATCAGGCGAAGAAGCTGGCTCAGCGTTTCGATGCCGGCTCGTATGTCGTGCTCACCGATACCTTGAATCGGCACAATATTGGCCGTGGTCGCGGTGGCCTCAACGAGGCGCTGCACTCGTCAACCGTGCCGACCATGGTTGCCGGTGTGGACACAGACATTCTCTACCCCTTCCACCAGCAGGAGCACCTCGCCCGCAATCTGGGCAACTGCTTGGGGCTAGAAAAGATTGAATCCGCCGTGGGGCACGACGGATTCTTGACGGAGTTCGAACGAGTGGATTCGATTGTGCGTAATTTCCTCGCCCGCGATGTCAGCTAATGTCAGCTAGCTTCCCAGCGCATCCACGCTGACTGCAAGGAATACGATTCCCATCCCGATTATGGAGCAAAACCATAGGTCAAAGGCCCGAGATCGCACAGAGAACACACCTAAAATGCTGTCCGGCAGGTACTGCCTAGCCACGCCGAGCAGCATCATTGTGCTTCCCAGCATGAATGTGGCACGTCGCCACCGCTCCAGCCCCAGGAACACAACGAAGGCGGACATGCCGAAAAAGAGCGCGCCGTAAATCGTATACTGCACCCACATTGGCCACGATGCCCCCGGCGGCGGGGTCTTCGGGCTGTGCGGGTTCAGCATTGGATCCGGCAGATCTTCCCGCCGGGCACGCTGCGCAATTTCCCTTTTCGACACGAGTTGTTCCTCCTGGCTGGCTAGGCCAGACCAGCGAGCTTTTCAGCGCGCTCGACGACATTGCGTACGAGGAAAGCGCGAGTCAGTGGGCCGACACCACCTGGGTTCGGGGATACGTAACCGGCAATGTCCCAGACGTCATCAGCAACGTCACCGGCCAGCTTGCCGTCGACACGCGAAACTCCCACGTCGAGTACAGCAGCGCCAGGCTTGACCATGTCTGCAGTAAGCATATGAGCGACACCAGCGGCTGCGATGATGACATCAGCCTGACGGGTTTCAGCGGCCAAGTCCTTGGTGCCGGTGTGACATAGCGTCACGGTGGAGTTCTCGCTGCGGCGAGTGAGCATCAGGCCGATTGGGCGACCAACGGTGACACCGCGGCCGATAACAACAACCTTGGCACCGTTGAGCTCGACGCCGAAGCGTCGCAGCAGGTGGATACAGCCGTTTGGAGTACACGGCAGTGGTGCTGGCTCATTGAGGACCAGCTTGCCCAGGTTTACCGGGTGGAGGCCATCGGCATCCTTCTCCGGATCGATGAGCCCCAGAATACGGTTTTCATCCAGGTGCTTCGGCAGTGGCAACTGAACAATGTAGCCTGTGCACTCCGGGCTTTCATTCAGCTCGGTGATTACTGCCTCGAGCTCTTCCTGCGTGGTGTCAGCCGGAAGGTCACGGCGGATAGAGGCGATACCAATCTGCTCACAGTCGCGATGCTTCATCTTGACGTAAGAGTGGCTGCCTGGGTCATCACCAACCAACACGGTGGCCAGCCCCGGGGTGTAGCCGGCTTCCATCAAACGCTCAACGCGCTTTTCCAGGTCTTCAAAGATTTCGTCTCGGTAGAGTTTGCCATCAAGCTTTGTCGCTGCCATGGCATTTATCTTAGGCACAGGAGCGAATAATGCCCAGAAACGCCCCGTAACCGCCCTCGCCTTGGCCCTATTTACCGCCCACAAAGCCCTGCTGACGCCAGACTTCATAAGCAGCCACTGCTGCGGCGTTGGAAAGGTTCATGCTGCGACGAGCTGGCAGCATCGGAATTCGGATTAATTGTGTAATTCGCGGATCATCGAGCACTGACTGTTCCAACCCGGTTGGCTCCGGGCCAAAGAGCAGTACATCGGTATTCGTGTACTCAATATCGGTGTGCCAAGTGTCAGCGTGAGCGGTGAAAGCAAAGATGCGGCACCCTTGGCTGGCAAAGGTCTCCAACGCTTGATCGATGGAATCGTGAATACGCACATCAGCCAGGTCATGGTAATCCAGCCCGGCGCGACGCAGATTCTTGTCATCGAAGTTGAACCCCAATGGCTTGGCCAGATGCAGCATAGCTCCAGAGCCCGCACACATGCGGATAGCGTTTCCGGTGTTCGGCGGGATGACAGGCCGGTCAAAAAGCACGTGGCAGGTGTGGCTCGTAATCCAGTCTGTGGAGTTGGTTGGCTCGGCGTTCGTTGGCTCGGTCGTGGCGCTATTCATTTCTTCCGTCAGTTCTTTTCCGCTGCTTCTTTTACTGCTCGTTGTTGGTTTCTGCTGCCGCTGTCGTGGCAGGCGCCGCATCGCACACACCGTGCTCGGTGAAAAACGCGATGATGGTCTCACCGATTAGCGCTCGGCTCCTCGGCTTCGAGAACTTATGGCCCTCTCCCTCGACCACTAGAAAATCGGTGGGCACGCCGTATGCGTCCATGGCGTTGCGCATCTGACCGGACTCTCGCGGAGGCACGTTGGTATCCCACTCGCCGTGGATAAAGAGAGTTGGAACCTTCATTTCCTCCGCACGGTGCAGCGGCGAGATATCGCGCAGAAGCTCAGCATCCTGGTACGGGTAGCCGTATCGGGGGAACGCGGCCTGCGCCAACCAGGGCTCGGTGGATTGGTAGTAGGTTTCAAAACTTGTCATTCCGCAGGCATCGACGATGGCCGCAAACTGATCCGGATACCATGCCGAGGCCAACAACGACATGAAGCCACCGTAGGATCGCCCGCCCAGAGCAATGCGTTCTGGGTCCGCCAACCCGGCATCAACGAGGAAGGCACGCGCCGCTGCGATATCCGCAATAGCGGCAAAGCGTCCATAGCGGTCACCTGCGTGCTCGAATGACCTACCGGACCCCGAGGAACCGCGCACGTTAGGAGTGAACACCACGAAGCCCGCCTCCACAATGCTGGCTAGAACATCGTGGTGGATGGGTTTCGCCTGCAGCTCTGGTCCGCCGTGGATGTGGATGAAAGCCGGCGGTAGTGCGTTTCCGGAAACGTCATTAGAACTATTGCGCACCGACTCCGGAAGGTAGAGCCAACCAGACAGTTCCAACCCATCGCGGGAGACAAAGTAGACCAGCTCTGGGGCCGGCATAGTCTCCAGATTCTTCTCTTCCAGAGCCAAAATCCGTTCGGTGCGATCCATGTCCAATGGCTCAATGACACCACCGATATTGCGCAGAATCTCCACCGTTGGCGCAAGGCCTGGCCCTTCTACTGTCAGGGAGATCAGCTCACCGTCCCCGGAGATTGACAGCTCGCGCGCAACCATGCCCGGCAATTCCACATTGCGGCGCACCATCACCCGCATGTCGTCAGTCTGCGGGTGAAGGCCAAGGGTTAGCACCTCGAGCGTGCTGACCCCACCGCTATTCCACAGCACAGCCGCGGTGGAGGAATCCTCACTAATGACGAATTCTTCGACGTCTTGATCCGGATTGCCAATGAACTCCTCGACATCAACTTCGATGCCAATCTTCATATCCAAAATCTCCGCTGCGGTCGATTCCGCTGTACGCGGCTCCGTGGTGCTGATACCGCTGTCGGGAGTAATACCCAGGCGCAGGATGCGACGCTGTTCCGCGCCATGATCTGAGAGCACGAATGCGGTCAGCTTCTCCTGCCCCGGATGCGCCAATAAGACACCGACATCCGTGGTAGAGCCAGGATCGGATGGCAACAGCGGCTGCCACTGCTGCCCCGGCCCGACTAGTAGTAACTCCCGGTGGCCTCGCGGTCCCACCCGCACGAGGCCAAACCCACCTTCAGCCGCTACCAGCTGGCTGTCAGTGCGTTTATCAATGACCTCATACTTTGAGTCCGTCGGGTTGACCAAACGCGCATAGTTAATACCCTGGGCATCGACCGCGTTCATCGCTAGGAGATCGTTATCCCATTCCACCAGTGTGGCGCGCATATCCGCATCCATACGCAGGGGGCGGGCACCGTCGACCTCCGGATCGGTGGATACCAGCCAGGTCTGCAAACGCTCCGTACCGTACGGAGAGACCTCGCAGGCAATCCACTTTCCATCCGGAGAGTGCAGCACCCTGGTAACCGGGCCTTCCACCGGCAGTTTCACGGGGCGCTCCGCCCCTAGCCCCTCCGGAGTAATCTCCTGCTGTACCGCACGCGGGTAGCCGCTATCGCGGACAATAAAGGCGATTGCACTCCCATCCGGTGCTAACGAGGATTCATAGGTCTGGCGCATGACAATCCATTCTAGTAGTCAGCGAAAATCTCTACTTCGACCTGCCACCACCGGCTGCCCCAGAGCCTCGGACATATCCACCAGACGATCGGCCACGATTGTCACCGCACCAGAGGCTGTCTGCGCGATACCGCGCACCACCATCGCCCGCGAATTCACCGCTACCGGCCGAAAACGATTCCACAGCCCCGGTGTACACAGCACATTCACCAGCCCAGTTTCGTCCTCCATTCCCAAAAATGTCACTCCGCCAGCTGTCCCTGGACGTTGCCTATGTGTCACGACTCCCGCCACTTCTACTCGTGTTCCGTCGGGCACTGCTTTCAGTTCTGCCGCAGGCACCACTCCACGTTCCTGCAGGTCTGCCCGCAACGCGGCCACCGGGTACTGCCCCGGGGTCACTCCCGTTGCCATCAAATCGGCAGCTGCCAGCTCAAACTCCGTCATGCCGGGCAACGCCGGTGCGTCGGCAAGCGTGAGCCCCGGCAGCATGCCCTCACTTTCCGTCGCCGCCACGCCCGCCGCCCACAGTGCTTGACGACGGTCAATCCCCAGCGACCCAAGTGCTCCTGCGCGCGCCAGTGCTTCCATGTGCCCAACACCCAGCCGAGCTCTGCGGGCGACATCTGCTGCGTTGACAAATGGCCGCGCTGCGACGATACGTTCCGCCACGTCATTGCCCACACCGGCAATGGCACCGATCCCCAAACGAATACGACCATCGATGACGCTGGCTTCCACGCCTGAAACTGCGATATCCGGACCATCGCAGCCGATACCGTGCCGGCGGGCATCGGCAATCAACGACTGCGGAGAGTAAAACCCCATGGGCTGAGCACGGAGCAACGCTACACAGAACTCCGCCGGATAGTGGTACTTAAACCAGGCCGAGAAATACACCAAGGAGGCAAACGACTGCGCGTGTGATTCAGGGAAACCGTAGGCGGCAAAGGCCACTATCTTGTTCCACAGTTGTTCCCCAATATCCGCATCAATGCCACTGGTGCGCTCCAGCCCAGCCAGAAAACGGGCATGGAGCGCTTCCATTTTGGCCACTGAGCGCTTCGACCCCATAGCGCGGCGCAGCGAGTCCGCTTCCGCCCCGCTGAAATCCGCCGCATCGACGGCCATTTGCATCAGCTGCTCTTGAAATAGCGGAATGCCCAGTGTCTTCCCGAGAGACTTCTCCAACACCGGATGCTCATAGGTCACCGGTTCGAGTCCATTTCGGCGGCGAATGTAGGGGTGCACGCTACCGCCTTGAATGGGGCCTGGGCGAATGAGTGCCACCTCCACCACCAGATCAAAGAACTCCCTCGGCTTCAGTCGGGGCAAGGTGGCCAGCTGCGCGCGCGATTCCACCTGAAACACGCCCACCGCGTCCGCGCGTGCCAACATCTCGTAAACCTCCGGTTCAGCGACATCTATTTCCCACAGGTTCACTCGGCGCCCATGCTGTTCATAGACCAAGTCAATGCAATGGTGGATGGCCTCCAGCATTCCGAGGCCAAGCAGGTCGAACTTCACCAGTCCCGCTGCCGCACAGTCATCCTTATCCCACTGCACTACTGAGCGCCCCTCCATGCGTGCCCATTCCACTGGCACGACATCCGCAATCGGCCGATCACAAATCACCATTCCGCCAGAGTGAATGCCTAAATGACGAGGCTGCCCACGAAGCTGCTCCGCCAGTTTTCGCACCGGCTCCGGCGGACACGCTTCCCGGTCTCTGACCCACGCATCGATAACGCCCGGCGAGTATCCCAACACCCGCGCCGCATCGCGCAATGCGCCGCGCCGCCGGTAGGTAATGACATTGGCTACCTGCGCGGCATTGTCACGACCATACTTTTCATAGACGTATTGGATAACCTCTTCCCTACGACCAGACTCGATGTCTACATCAATATCCGGCGGACCATCCCGTTCTGGCGACAAAAACCTCTCGAACAACAGCCCGGCACTAATGGGGTCAACATTGGTGATCCCCAGCGCAAAACACACCACCGAGTTAGCGGCCGAACCGCGCCCCTGTGCCAGAATTCCCGCCCGGCGACAGAACTCACAGATGTCGTGCACGATGAGGAAGTAGCCCGGAAAGCCCAACTCTCGAATCACAGTCAGCTCATGTTCTAACTGCGCCCACGCCCGCGCTTGCACGGAGCCGTCCCCAGCTCCATCGACCGGACCATACCGCCGCCGTGCCCCCGCACGGGCAATTTCCCGCAGCCAGGAGTCCTCATCGTGGCCCTCTGGCACTTCCCAGCGAGGCAACTCAGGCGCAATGAGGTCAAGCGTAAAAGCACACTCACCTGCAATGTCCTGTGTTGACCGCAGCACCTGCACCCCCAGATACCGTGTTGCCGCCGCTAGCTCCTCCCACGAACGCAACCAAGCTCCGCCTGCCGGCTCCAGTCGTGACTCGAACCCGCCTAAGTCCTCTCTCACAGCAAGAGCCTGTTTAGCCCCAGCCAACCGGCTTGTCGCAGGCGAAGCTGACGTCGCAGCAGAGGAAACCACCTCCCGCAGGCCATACTTCACAGCTGCGGCTGAAATAGCTTCCGCGTCATCGGCCGCCTGCGCGGTGGGGCTCACGCGGTGTTCGAGTGCCACATTCTCCGCACCGAAGGCCGCAATAAGTTCTTCCAGGTCGCCGAGCCAGTTAACGTCGGCAAGCACCTGCCAGAAACCACCTGCAGCCTCCCCCAACTTTGGCAGTGGAGGATAGCGGACGACGGACTTCTCCCCTGCCGACATATGCGCATCACACAGCGCGTGGCTCAGGCGCCGATAGCCCTCGGGCCCCCGCCCCAGCACCGTGAGGGGCCGCTGCGGAAGCCCCAGCTCCGCGCCGATGATTGTGGCAATACCAGCCTCCGCTGCAGCCTCGGCAAAACGAGCGATTCCATAGAAACCATCGCGATCTGTCAGCCCCAACACGTTTAACCCCAAACGCACAGCCTCGGACACCAATTCTTCCGGATCCGATGCGCCATGCAGGAACGAATAACTCGAACGACAGTGCAATTCCGCCTTAATATCCGCAGGCGTAAATGACATGCCACCTCTGCCACCAGCGCCGCTTTCCGGAGCTTCAAAAGCCCCAACGATGGAATCTGACAGCTGTCCCCGCCAGCCGTTGAAGCTACCATTAGGCTGTAGTTTTCCTGAAAATTTACCCGATAGAATACGCTCAATCCGCGACCAGCTCAGTGGCCGACCGGACTGCTCCGACTGTCCGTCCGAGATGTTTTCCATGCCACGAACATTAACCCACACCGCGGACTGCATTCAAACGTACTTTCGACTGGCATCTGCATTAAACGTCACCCCCGGGACGCATCCGTAAGTCACATCTCAGCCACGCTCGACTGTTTAGGCTGAAGTTGAATTTTCAGCACTACCTGGGCAAGTGCTAGCCTTAACCCCAGAATTAAAGACAGCTTGGTCTAGTTCTGCCTTAAAACTTCAGCTAACAAATCCCATTAAATAAGGAGACCCCTCGATGAACCTCAAGCGTTTTTCCGCCGGTGTACTCACTGTCGCATTCGCCGCAACCGGCCTTACTGCCTGCGGCAGCTCGGATGATGCCATTCGCATCGGCACCACGGATGCCAGCAAGAAGGCCTGGACCGTTTTCGAGCAGAAGGCTTCTGAACAGGGCATTGACCTGGATGTTCAGAACTTCTCCGACTACCAGACCCCGAACCGCGCACTCGATGAGGGCCAGCTCGACGTCAACCTCTTCCAGCACATCAAGTTCCTGGCTGAGTACAACGTCGGCGCTAAGTCGGACCTGACTCCGATTGGTTCGAGCGAGATTGTCCCGCTGGCTCTGTTCTGGAAGGACCACAAGTCGGTTGATGAGCTGAAGAAGGGCACCGAGGTCGTTATCCCGAACGACCCTTCCAACCAGGGGCGCGCTATTAACGTGCTGGCTCAGGCTGGCCTGCTAAAGCTGAAGCAGGATGACCTGCTGACTCCGTCCCCGGCCGACATCGATAAGGAAGCTTCCACAGTCACGGTCCTGCCAGTGGATGCCGCTCAGACCCCGGCCGCTTACGGCGAGGGCAAGCCTGCCATTATTAATAACTCCTTCCTGGACCGCGCCGGCATCGACCCGAACACCGCCATCTTCCAGGATGACCCGAACTCCACGGAGGCAGAGCCGTACATCAACGTCTTTGTCACCAAGGCTGAAAATGCTGACAACCCGAAGTACGCGGAGCTCTCCAAGATCTGGCACTCCAAGGAGGTCCAGGACGCAGTCGCAGAGGACTCCAAGGGCACCTCGGTTCCGGTTGACCGTTCGGCTAAGGAGCTGCAGGACATTTTGGACCGCGTCGAAGAGCAGCAGCGCGAGCAGAACTAACGCCACTGCCACTTAAGTACCGCCCAACACCAGGGAACACAGACCAAGGGGCACTGATTCATTCGTGACCAACAGGGGAACGAAGCTCGAATTCCGCGAGCTGAACAAGCAATTCGGCGACGTCACCGCGCTCGCCGACATCAACCTAACCGTTGAACCCGGCGAAATCCTCGGCGTCATCGGTTATTCCGGCGCCGGTAAATCAACGCTCATCCGTATGATTAACGGCCTGGAAAAGCCAACCTCCGGGCAGGTTTTGCTAGATGACACCGACATCGTCGGCATCTCCGAGCGCCAGCTACGGGGCTTGCGCCGCAATATCGGCATGATTTTCCAGCACTTCAACCTCTTCCATTCGCGCAACGCGATTCGCAACGTTGAATACCCGCTGGAACTGGCCGGCATGCCGAAGGCCAAGCGCCGCGCTCGCGCCCAGGAGCTGCTGGAGTTCGTCGGTCTCGGCGACAAGGCGGAGTCCTTCCCCGAGCAGCTCTCGGGTGGGCAGAAGCAGCGTGTCGGCATCGCCCGTGCGCTCGCCACCGAACCGACGCTCTTGCTTGCCGACGAAGCCACCTCGGCACTCGACCCGGAAACTACTTCCGGCGTCCTGGATCTGCTGCGTCGCATCAATCGCGAAATGGGTGTCACTATCGTGCTGATCACCCATGATATGTCGGTTGTACGCGGTATCGCTGACCGCATGGCCATCATGGAAAATGGTCACATCGTCGAAACCGGTACGGTCCACGAGGTTTTTGCCAACCCCAAGACTGAGGTTGGCCGCCGCTTCGCCACCACCGCACTGCGCGATGTTCCAATTGGCCGTGAACGCGATTCGGTGAATCAGTCTGCCGAGAGCGCAGCAGCTCGCCTGGTCACCATCACTATCAATGACGGTGTTGACCTCGGTGCCCTAGCACAGGCCACTAGTGCCCACGGTGTCGCCGCCTCGGTGGCACACGGCGCGGTCGCCAATGTGCAGGCGAAGTCCTACGGCCGCCTTACTTTGCGATTGACTCCGCTGACAGGCAATTCCGCCTCGGATTCCTCTGATTTCGATGCCGCCATTGCTGCTATTTCCGAACTGACACAGGTAGAGGAGCTTGCATCATGATCGGTCTCTTAAACTCTCTGCCATCGGTGAGTGGCAAGGACACCAACTGGGATAGCCTCGGCCCGATGCTGGGCGAGGCATTCGGCCAGACGCTCTACATGGTCTGTGTCGCCATGCTGATTGGCGGTGTCGCAGGTCTGGCAATCGGCGTGCTGCTCTACACCACCCGCGATGGTGGCGTACTGCGCAACAAGTTTGTCTACCAGGTCCTCAATGTCCTGATTAACTTTGTCCGCCCAATCCCGTTCATCATCCTGGTTACGGCCATCGGCCCACTGACAAAGAACGTGGTCGGCACCACGATCGGCACCGAAGCCGCAGTGTTCGTCATGTCGATTGCCGCCACCTTCGCCATCGCGCGCCTGGTGGAGCAAAACTTGATGTCCATCGACCCCGGCGTGATTGAGGCCGCCCGTGCGATGGGCGCAAGTCCGTGGCGCATCATCCGGACGGTCGTCGTGCCGGAGGCACTGGGCCCGCTGGTACTGGGCTACACCTTCGCATTCATCGCCGTGGTCGACATGTCAGCTATGGCCGGCTACATCGGCGGTGGCGGACTGGGCAACTTCGCAATCACCTACGGTTACCAGGCATTCGACTGGAACGTCACCCTGGTGACAACCCTGGTCATCATCTTCATCGTCCAGTTGGCGCAGATCTTCGGCAACTGGCTCTCCAAGAAGATTATGCGCAGGTAGCCGCGCACATTAGCTAGCCACTAGCTAGCGGCGGGTTACCTCGACCGCAGCCCAGCCCTTCTTTGGCCCTGGAGCATCACCGCAGGAAGACACAACGCCTTCCGTGGTGATTTTCTCCAGGGCCACTTCATATTCCACGACCTTGTCGCGGTCGCTGGGGCCGTCGTAAAGCGCGACGACTGCAGTCGTGCCGTCGACGTCAACGCGTGCGACATCATCTACGCCCCACGTATCGGCTTGACGACGCACAGCCAACTCGGCCGCCTGCCCCTGCGGGGTGTAGACACCACGGCCGCGGCAGCCCTCTGCATGCACGATGCCCTGCTGAGCGTCTTCGATGACCCCCTTGGCATCCACCGCACTCAGACGTCCAAAGCTGTAATTCCATGGCAACAGCACGCTGGCCGGCGCAAAGCGGTGCCCCTTAGAGTGCGAGGTTTCCCAAACAACCTCTGGGTAGAGATTGTGCATCGCAGCAGCGAGCGGGCGACCTTTAATCGCACAGCAACGATCGCGCTTACCGTGCGTACAGATGAGAAACAGTGGATGGTCCAGACGAGTGGCCCCCTCGGTGGGCTGGCCAGGGCGGATATCCAGAGTCATCAGGTCTTCAACATCGGCAACCATGCGATGTTCGAGAAAAACCTCAGAGCCATCCACTGATTCACAATGCGCGATATAGACGTTAACGCCATCACACGGCTGCTGGCCGATTCGGCCTGGCTTTCGAATCAGCTGCAACGCGCCGCCGCGTTCAGACAGCCAGGCCTCTACCTGACCGGTGATCTCTGCTCCCCATACCCCGCCGTCAAAAATATCGTGCGACCAACCGAGTTGGTGCTCCAACGCAATAAAGAGCTTTCCGGTCTTCGCAGTACCGGGAAGCGGCTCAGTCATCTGAGCGGAACAGGTGGTATCAAATTTGGCCTGGCTCATACGCCTAAGCGTAATTGAGTGCCCCCTGCGATTGGGTCTTAGGTCGCAGCGTTCACCCCTGTTTTATTACTATTGTGCAACACTTTGACAACAAATACTTCTGACCTCGACTTTTGTAGTTCAGCTTGTTGAAATTCCGTAACTGCGCACATACCGTCAGACGTATGAATACGAAATCGCTGGATGTTTCGCGCACCCGTACCCGTATCGCGGCATCCCTGTGCCTCGCATTGGGCCTGGCTCTCGGCGCTTGCTCCTCTGACTCATCCCCAGACTCGGCTGCTGCAGTGTCTATGAAGACTGACTCAACCGCTGGCACCTCCGATTTGTCAAGCAGCTCTAGCAGCTCCACTAGCTCATCTGCGGCGGCGCAAACCACCATGGATGACGATGCTGCTCCGGAGGGCGATTTCAATAGTTCCTCCTCAGAAGCTGCCCCTTCCGATGGCGCTTACTTGGGTATTGAAGATGTCCGTGTCGGTTCCCACGACGGTTACGACCGCATTGTCTTTGAACTCACGGGCGAGGGCACTCCGGGATATTTCGTCCGTTACGAGGATGTGCCGACCCAACAGGGCTCCGGCAAACCGATTTCGGTCGACGGCACAGCCAAGCTGGTAATCGACTTGCGGAGCATGGGTTACCCCTTTGATTTCCAGATGGAGGACTTCCCCTCTGACCCGGTCAAGCCGACATCGACGTCCGTTATTAAGGAAGTCGTTGGCGCCGGAACCTTCGAGGGACAGACTCAGTATGTCGTCGGGCTCAAGGGCGATAAGACCCCGTTCAAGGTTTTCTCGTTGAACAACCCGAACCGCCTGGTTATTGACTTCCAATCGAAGTAATCGGGTTGCCCCTCCCCGGTGCCGGCCCCTCGCTACGCCTCTACGCGTAAGCCCCCTCGATTCTCCATGCGCCGGCATGCCCTATGAGCAACCAGGCGACGATGGTACCGTCATGCGCTACCGCACGGATTTGCAGTCTTGCCGCTCGGCGAGCCTCATCGGGTACCCACCAGCGCTCGTCAATCGGCCAGGGCCCAGCCCACGATGACACGCGGTACGTTGTCACTCCATGCCGCACCAGAGATGGTTCCGCCGTCATGGTCGCTCGCCCAGTTACGCCCACGGTCTGCCCATTGTCATCGAGCACTTCCACCTCAGCATTAGCAGTCGCGGGAATAGTTGCCGGATTGGGAGCAAGAACGGCTCCCGGCCACGGCTGATTATTTTCCGCGGTTTTTGTGTTTTTGGGTTTTTCTCCGAAAGCGACAAATCCCACTCTTTCCCCTGGGCCACGCCCGCCCTGCATGATTGGTTGCTGTACTGCCTCTGACCCCAGTAACCCCTGCACACGCTCGGCAGCCCGGCGCGCTTTGGCTCGCGCATCATCACTACCGTGCCACAGATCCTGCTTTACGGTCCCGGCGGCGGCCACATCCAGTGGCTCTAACTGCAGCTCTACAATTCCGCGGCTGTCATCTCCATCATTTTCCTCAGCGCCGTCAACAGTTCCAGCAACAGTGCCGCTGTCCCCTCGTGGCTGCTGCCGATTCCTGTTATTCAGCCAGCCATCGAGCTGCCACCGAACCCTGTCAGCCGTAGTCTGTTCTGCCAGTGGCTCAGTGCAGCGCCATACTCTGCGCACCTCTGAGCCGTCACTAAATTGCGCCACCACCGCTAAGCGGTAACACGAATACCCATGGTTAAAAAGTTTTTCATGCAGTTGCCCAGCTAGAAAGCGCGCGACGAATGAGGCCTCATCCACTCTTCGGAGTGGACTCTCCCAAGACTGGTAGCTCACCGCCAGTCCTGGCGGCAAAGATCGCGGTGCCACCAACCGCACTTCCCCACGGCAGGCCAAATCGTGCCATCTAGCCCCCTGCGCCCCAAACCTGTTGGCTATATCCCGCTTAGGCAACGCAGCGACATCCCCCAATGTGCGCAGGCCGAGTTCCTGCCACGACTTCGCAAGCTCTGCGGGCATCTCCAGTGCACTTTCCGCCCTCAGCTCCACCAGAGAGATTCCCTGCCGAAATCTTTTGCCTTCATCTTCCCCGGGAGCTACCAGCACTCCCCTGCGCGCTGCCAAAATAGCTGTCACAATATCGTCCGCGAGCCCCAAGCTGCAGTCCACGCCCGGTACCGCAGCGGCATCAAGCAGCTTTTCCAAGGCCACATCCTGTCCGCCGTAATAACGCATTACCCCTCGCGCTGCCACAACCGCCAAGCCTGGCCGTAGAGCTTCGACCCCAGCTGCCACCGCCTCCAACCGTTGCAGCACGGACTCGAATTCTGCAGCGTCGCGCACCGCACTTTCCTCGACAACCTCCAGCTCCGGGCACAACGCTTCCGCATGGCGACGGCTTTGCCCGCGCCGTACCCCTGCACGGCGCGCACTCGGAGAACAAGCAGCTACTCCGCTATCACCCACAATCGCAACTGGACTGAGCGGATTAGCCTGCGACGTCACAGATGCTAGATGTGCTGCCTGCACTGGCCAATCAGGAAGCCATAGCGCCACCACACGGCTCGATTCCGCCGCTACCACTAGGACCTCCTCTGCGCGGGAAACGCGACCACATTGTTCTGTTCCACCTGTTCCCCCACCCGCCAACGGCACTGCCTCCGCGGAAACCGCGTCCCCGACACACTGACTTGGTAATCCACTGCTCGAATCCGGCCATAACCAGTGCCAAGCCCGGAAACACCAGCGACAGAGCTGGAAATTTCCGCAGCAGCGCCCGGCCACTGCTGCCCGACAAAAACCAGAGCACAACCACTCGTGCGCAGTCGTGCCTGCAGCGGACGTGCCTGCGACGGCGGCGGAGTGCGCGCCAACGAAGCCACCACCAAGTCAACGCCGTCCGCCAACAGCCCAATTACTTCAAGCGGCTGCATTCCAGGATCTGGCACACAGACAATGTTCGATAGCTTCCCGCCCAACTCCACCACGGAGAGCAACCCCTGTTCAGCGAGTCCAACTAGCGCAACATGACCTGTCTTCGTAACTTCCGCGATTAGACCTGCCAATACCGCACCGGGCTGTTCAATGACACTGACAGCCCCTTTTCGCACTACTCCCGCCAACGTATTTTCCAACGCCTCCGGCACCGGCAGAGCCTCACCGAGCCCAAAGGTTGCACCAGTTGCAGTCCCACCAGACTGGGCTGCCATCGCCTGCCGCAATGCCGCAATAGTCTGTTCCTTAGACTGCCCCGCAGCAATATTGACCGCCGTTGTCACTTCTTGTTCCACCTCATCCCGCTGCTATCCCACTGCCATCTCACTGCCATCCCCACTGCCCTGCCCACCACGAACACTGCTCGAATATTCTTTCCCAACAAGCGGATTAAACACTACCCTAAATAGCACGTACGTTCGATATTAATGCGCGAAGAAAAGCGCCGCACACCACCGCGCGACGCTCTAACCTCAGCCGAGTACTACATTTCGTACTACTTAGGCCTTCACATCGAGAACTACATCGAATTCGAGCAAATCAGCCGACGACGACACCGGCTTGCGCTTTTCGCCCTCATGCGAAGCCTTGAAGGCACGGCCCTCACGCCACCCCTGGTAGGCCTCCTCACTCTCCCACTCGGTAAAGACGAAGTAGCGGCTCTCTCCTGCAGTCGGACGCAGCAGTTGGAAACCAATGAAACCCGGCACATCGGTCATCTTTGAAGAGTTAGCGGAAAAGCGACGTTCGAGCTCTTCTCCCGCACCCTCAGGAACGGTAATAGCGTTAATTTTTACAATGCTCATGGCCTTAACACTAGCCACACAACTCTCAACAATCTATAGTTCCATCGCTACTAAACTTAAGAAGTATGACTGAACGCAGCCGGCACCAACACTCTTCAGGCTCTTACCAAGACGCAGCCGAACGCACGACGAAATTTATCAATAGTCCCGTGCGCCTGGGGACGGCAATTGGCGTCACCACCGCAGTGATCGCACTGCTCGCATTGCTTAAAGCCCACATCATCGGCTCCATTGGCTGGTGGATCCTGATCGCGCTTCTACTCGCACTCATTGGCACCACACTTTTCGTGCGCCAGGCAAAAACATCCACCAAAGAAACTCGGCCCTCCTACTTCGCCGAGCCAATGCGCGAGTCACCAAACGACATCTCGTGGAATAGCAGTCTAAGCGTGCTGCTGATGTTCCCCGGCGCATGGATTATTGCCGCCGTCGCCGAACGAATCTCCTCTACACCGGTCGCCTGCATAATGACCCTAGTTCTGTCCGCCATCACCGCTACCTGCGCAATCCTGCCGCGGCAATTCGGATTCCTCCCTCTCGCCGCGCATCTTCCTGACAATTTCGCCCAGCGCTGCCCCTACCCCGCCGACTCACCAGAGGCCCGCATCCTCACAGTCCTCTTCATCGCACGTCTACGCGACGGCTACGTCTTCTTCACCGACCAGCTCCCCTATTTCGCCATGCTTGACGACGATACCGTGAGCGCAGCTCTCCACACCCTAGCCGCCGATAAGCGCATCACCATCGCCAAGAACAATTCGGCCCTGACGGAAAAGGGCCGTGCCCGCGAGTTTGCACAACTCACAGACACGGCCCTTGCCAACTAGTGGCTTACTCCCACTCAATGGTTCCCGGTGGCTTGGAAGTCACATCCAGGACCACGCGGTTGACCTCAGGCACCTCGTTGGTGATACGAGTGGAGATTTTCTCCAGCGTATCGTAGGGAACACGAGTCCAGTCAGCGGTCATCGCATCCTCAGAGGAAACCGGGCGCAGCACGATTGGGTGGCCATAAGTACGACCATCACCCTGGACACCGACCGAGCGGACGTCGGCAAGCAGGACGACCGGGCACTGCCAGACAACCTCGTCCATACCTGCGGCCGTCATTTCCTCGCGTGCAATGGCGTCGGCGCGACGGAGGGTATCCAGACGCCCCTCATCGACAGCGCCGATGATGCGGATACCAAGACCCGGACCCGGGAACGGCTGGCGAGCGACGATTTCTTCCGGCAGCCCCAGTTCGCGACCGACCGCACGGACCTCGTCCTTGAACAGCAGGCGCAGCGGCTCAACGAGGGTGAACTCAACGTCATCCGGCAGACCGCCGACGTTGTGGTGGCTCTTAATGTTGGCGGTACCAGAACCGCCACCGGACTCAACCACATCCGGGTACAGGGTGCCCTGGACCAGGAAGTCCACGGTCTCGCCCTCCGGAGCGCCCTCCAGCGCCTGTGCGACAGCGCGCTCGAAGGAGCGGATGAACTCACGGCCGATGGTCTTACGTTTGGTCTCCGGATCGGTGATACCAGCCAGAGCATCCAGGAAGACCTTGGAATCGTCGACGGTAATCAGCTTCGCACCAGTTGCGGCAACGAAATCCTTCTCAACCTGCTCGCGCTCGCCCTGGCGCAGCAGCCCATGGTCGACGAAGACACAGGTCAGACGGTCACCAATAGCGCGTTGCACAAGTGCGGCGGCAACTGCGGAGTCAACGCCGCCAGACAGACCGCAAATTGCGCGACCGGTCTCACCGACCTGATTACGGACCTGCTCAATCAGCTCTTCCGCGATGTTAGCGGCAGTCCAGTCCGGCTCCAGGCCAGCAATCTCATACAGGAACTTCTCCAGAACCTGCTGACCATACGGCGAGTGGTTGACCTCCGGGTGGTACTGCACACCGGCCATGCGCTTTTCCAAGCACTCGAAAGCCGCTACCGGAGCACCCTTGGTGGACGCCGTAACGGTGAAGCCCTCCGGCGCCTTAGACACCGCGTCACCGTGGCTCATCCACACCTCGTGTGTCTCCGGCACACCAGTGTGAGCGACACCGCCACCGTCGACGACGTTCAGCTGCGTGCGGCCGTACTCACGGTCACCGGTAGCAGCAATCGTGCCGCCGAGCACCTCAGTCATCGCCTGGAAGCCGTAGCAAATACCAAACACCGGAATGCCCAGCTCAAGCCACTCTGGGTTGAGCTTCGGGGCACCTTCGGCGTAGGCACTGGACGGGCCGCCGGACAGCACCAGCGCAGCCGGGTTCTTGGCCTTAATTTCTTCGGTCGTCGCATCATGCGAGACCACTTCGGAATAAATTTTTGCCTCGCGCACACGTCGCGCGATGAGCTGCGCATACTGCGCACCGAAGTCCACGACGAGGACGGGCTTAGTCACCTGTTCAGACACGCCCTAAAGCTTATCAAGACTTACGGACTGCAGGCATACCCAGGTTCAGTGCAGCCGGAGCATCTTCCGGCACAGCCGGGTTCACCGGAGCAATCGGATCCAGGCGCACGTAGGACTCACCCTGCGCCGGACGCTGATCTTCCTCACCCTTATTCGGCCACAGCGACGTTGCACGCTCCGCATTCGCGGAAATCGACAGTGACGGGTTCACTCCCGGGTTGGCTGCCATCGCCGAACCGTCGTGAATCGAGAGCGTCGGGTAACCCCACACACGCAAGTACGGATCAACAACGCCGTTTTCGGGTGAATCCGAAATCGTTGCGCCGCCAATGAAGTGAGCTGTCAAAGGAATGTTTGCCAACTCACCGATAGTGCCCCCAGCCAGCACACGACCATTCCGACCACGTGCACTGAGCTTGTCCGCCGCACGTTGCGTAGCTTCGTTACCCGACGGAATCCACGTCGGATTCGGCTCCCCCTCGCCCTGCTTACTCATCAGGAAACGCACCGGCCCGATCTTTTGCAGGTACGTCGTAATCGAGTTGTCGCGATTCTGCATCACCAGAGAAATCACGGTGCGCTGCGACCACTTACGCAGATTCACGAGCTGCGTCAGGTAGTTAGGATGCTTTACGACGGTTCCCACAGCCTGCAACCATCGCGGAGTCCGACGACCTCCTTCGGTCATAATCATCTGCAGCATTGCGATGGCATTAGAGCCCTTACCGTAGCGCACTGGCTCGATATGGGTGTCCTCGTCCGGGAAGAATGACGAAGTGATGGCTACACCGTTAGAGAAGTCATTTTCCGGGTCCACCTTCGTACCCATCGCGCCCAAAATAGCCTCGGAGTTAGTGCGGGTCAGCTTGCCCAAAGACTTCGGCAGCAGCGGCAAGTGCCCATCGGCCTGCTGGCGATGCAGCAAATTCTGGGTGCCCCATGCACCGGCGGCGAGAATGACGCGCTTAGCGCTAAACTGCTGCTTGCCCTTAGCTACCCAACGACCAGTGCGCTCAGTGTCAATAACCCAGGAGCCATCAGCCTGAGGATGCAGACCGGTAACGGTAGTGCGGTCAAAGACCTGCGCACCAAACTTCTCCGCCAAGTAGAGGTAGTTCTTAACCAGGGTGTTCTTAGCATTGTGACGGCAACCAGTCATGCACTCACCACATTCCGTACAAGCAGTACGGTCCGGGCCAATCCCCCCGAAGTAAGGATCGGAAACTGTTTGCCCCGGCGCACCCTGACCACCGGTCTTGGCGCCAAAGAACACACCCACCGGAGTCGAGCGGAAAGTATGGCCCACACCCATATCTTCGGCTACCTCACGCATGACGACGTCGGCAGGCGTGTCGGATGGGTTGGTGACCACCCCGAGCATGCGAGATGCATTGTCATAGTGCGGAGTGAGTTCTGACTCCCAGTCGGTAATGTGCCCCCACTGACGGTGCTGGAAGTACTCGGTGCCCGGCTTATACAGAGTGTTTGCGTAGTTAAGAGAACCACCGCCGACGCCGGCACCAGCGAGAATCATGACATCTTTCAACATGTGCACACGCTGGACACCAAAGAGTCCCAGCTTAGGAGCCCACAGGTACTTGTGAAGCCGCCAGCTGGTCTTGGCAAAGTCTTTATCTTCGAACCGTCGACCAGCTTCGAGAACTGCCACTCGGTAGCCCTTTTCAGTCAACCGCAAAGCAGAAACAGAACCACCGAAACCGGAACCGACGATTACAACATCGAAATCACGTTGTTTACTCATGGGAAAAGCCACCTTCTCTAAGGGCGTAACGCTAATGCGCGGAACTCATGTTCCTAACCCTAAGCGGAGGTGGCTTTTCAGTAAGGTAGTTTTGCGAAAAAACTATCCGATTACTTTAATTAAAAACCCTTTGGACGTACCGACAGCTCAACGCGGTGGAAGGACTTCAGGTTGGTAAAGCCGCACTTGGCCATTGCGCGACGCAGGCCACCGGCGAGATTGCGGTCACCGAACGGCGAAGCGGAAGGGCCAAACAGAGCCTCTTCCAGGCTGACCAATTCCTTCTCATCGTCGACGACCGGCCACACCGCACCGCGCGGGTACTTCGGATGTGCCGCAACAGACGGCCAGGCGTAGCCCTGCCCCGGAGCTTCGTGGACGGTTGCCAGCACACTGGACAGTGCCACAGCATCCGCACCGCAGGCGATTGCCTTGGCGATGTCACCGACGGTATCAATGCCGCCATCGGCAATGATGTGGACGTAACGCCCCTCGGTCTCATCGAGGTAGTCCTTACGAGCAGCTGCAGCATCCGCAATAGCGGTAGCCATTGGCACATCGATACCGAGCGCATCCGGGGACGTCGTAAAGCCCGTACCGACAATCACACCAGCTGCGCCTGAACGCATCAGATGCAGCGCAGTCTGGTAGTCGACAACGCCACCGGCGATAACTGGAACGTCCAGGCTGCCGATGAAGTCCTTGAGGTTTAGCGGTTCACCCTGAGCCGTGACATGCTCTGCGGAAATCAGCGTGCCCTGGATAACCAACAAGTCGATGCCGGCCTTGATAGCCAGCGGAGCCAGCTCACGGGCATGCTGCGGGGAGACACGAACTGCAGTAATCGCGCCGGTTGCGCGAATCTCCTTGATGCGCTCAACCAACAGGTCAGTATCAATTGGAGCAGAGTGCAGTTCCTGCAGCTTGCGGTTCGCTGCCTCGGATTCACGCTTGGTGGCGGCATTCTTTGCCAACTCCACCAGCTCGGCGATCTTGTCCTGCGCATCGGCGTGACGGGCCCAGATACCCTCGGCGTTGAGAACCGCCAAACCGCCCAGGCGAGCAAACTCAGCGACGGATTCCGGGCTGGCGATGGCATCTGTCGGATGCATCATCATCGGGAGTTCGAAATCGTAGGCGTCAATTCGCCAGGAGGTATCGACGTCCTTGGACGACCGGGTACGCCGAGTGGGAACGAGTGCAATATCGTCCAACTCGTAGGTCCGGCGTGCCTCGCGGCCAATACCGATTTCAACGATGTCGCGCATGAGCTTTCCTCACATGCCCTTTCCGTGGAATTTAACTCGACTAAGCCAGTTTAGCGCTGGTAGTAGTTCGGCGCTTCGACAGTCATCTGGATATCGTGCGGGTGCGACTCGCGCAGGCCTGCAGCGGTGATCTGGACGAACTGTGCGTCGTGCAGCTGCTCGACGGTAGCGGAACCGGTGTAGCCCATAGCTGCACGCAGACCACCGACCAGCTGGTGAACGATGGAGTCGATACTGCCGCGGAACGGAACACGACCCTCAATGCCTTCCGGAACCAGCTTCTCTTCGCTCTTGACATCAGCCTGGAAGTAGCGGTCCTTGGAGTAGGAGCGCTTCTCACCGGTCAGGCCGCGGCCCTGCATGGCACCCAGCGAGCCCATGCCACGGTACATCTTGTACTGCTTGCCGTTGACGAAGGTGACCTCACCCGGAGCCTCAGCGGTACCGGCCAGCATCGAACCGAGCATGACGGAGGATGCCCCGGCTGCCAGAGCCTTGGCGATGTCGCCGGAGAACTGCATACCGCCATCGGCGATAATCGGAACGCCAGCCTTCTTAGCTGCGACAGAGGCTTCCATGATGGCGGTGATCTGCGGGGCGCCCACACCTGCGACAACGCGAGTGGTGCAAATCGAGCCTGGGCCGATACCGACCTTGATGGCATCTGCACCCGCGTCAATCATGGCCTGTGCAGCGCCACGGGTAGCCAGGTTGCCGCCGATAATCTGGATGTTCTCGCCGAATTCCTTCTTAACGCGGGAGACCATCTCAAGTACACCTGAGTTGTGGGCGTGAGCGGTATCAACAACGAGCACGTCTACGCCTGCGTCAGCCAATGCGTGCGCGCGCTTCCAGGAGTCCTCGCCGGTACCGATGCCAGCACCGACCAGCAGACGGCCGGAACCATCCTTGGAAGCATTCGGGTACTGATCCTTCTTGACGAAGTCCTTGACGGTAATCAGACCAGTCAGGCGGCCTTCGCCATCGACGATCGGCAGCTTCTCCACCTTGTGAGCGCGCAGCAGGTTCAGCGCCGCATCGCCAGACACACCCTGCTCAGCCACGACCAGCGGCATCGGGGTCATGATTTCGGAAACCTTGCGGTTCAGGTCTGCCTCAAAACGCATGTCGCGGTTGGTGCAGATACCGACCAGCTTGCCGTCCTTGTCGACGACCGGCAGGCCCGAGATGCGGTAACGAGCGCACTTGGCATCTACTTCGGCGATGGTGTCATCCGGGGAACAGGTCACCGGGTCGGACACCATGCCAGCCTCAGAGCGCTTCACAATCTCGACCTGCTGCGCCTGCTCCTCAATGGACAGGTTGCGGTGCAGGATACCCATACCGCCCTGGCGGGCCATAGCAACAGCCATGCGGGCCTCGGTGACGGTGTCCATAGCAGCGGACACAACCGGAATGTTCAGACGCAGCTCACGAGTGAGCTGCGTCGAAGTATCAACGCCGGAGGGGATAACGTCCGAAGCATCCGGCAGCAGCAGGACGTCATCGAATGTAAGGCCGACTAGTGGAATCTTGTTGGGATTGTCTCCGCCGAGGCTAATTCCCGTGGGGTTGGTCATGGACTCCTCCTGCTCCACCCTTGCCGACATCCGGCCAGGGGCGCTATCGCTTCGTGGTTGCCAAACGTTATATACAGGGTAGTCCTTCAGTGATGAAACGCGACAATTAGGCGGAGCGACAGGTGCCCGACAAGGGTTAGCCGAAAGCTAGCTGAGGGTTATTCCAAGGTGAACTAAACCCCAACTAAGTGCATCGCCAATCGACAGGATTGCCGTACAGAGCTGTTACGGTAGTGGTTGTGAACCACAACTTTTTCTCATCCATGCCGCGGGATCCGTTCGAAGGAGATCCCAATGACCCGGCAAGCTTTCTCGAGCCGGATGAGCCGTTTGCTCCACTGACAGACCAGGAACGTCGAGAGGTTCTTGAAGATCTGGCCGCAGTTCGCCTATTCCGCACCGCTTTGAGCCCAGAGGGATTACTGGGCGTCTGCATGTTGTGTGAGGACTGCGGTGACGAGCACTTTTATAACTGGGAGGTTTTGGAAAACCACTACCTGATGCTCCTGTCTGGACAGGCATCTCCGGTTCACGAGCCACAATTCGATCCAGACCCCTCCCGTTACGCCCCATGGGACTACTGCGCAGGCTTTGTCGACGGTCTGCGTTCTCGACGACCTGGCCGTTTCTAAAAATTTGGTAAGAGTTTGACGGAATTGTTTGCGTAGTATCCCGGCTGGCCTCCTTAGGTTTACCAACCGTTCATTGTTGGCCTCCACACTTGAGCTCACTGCTTCAAGAAAGCTCAATGAAGGAGACATCAATTCCGATGACGTACATCGACCACTTGCCCGGGCCCAATGCGGATTTGTGGGATTGGCAGCTGCACGGCTCTTGCCGCGGGCAGGACTCCGCGACCTTCTTCCACCCGGAAGGCGAGCGCGGACGCGCACGCAGCCTGCGTGAAGCCCGTGCGAAGGCTATCTGCCGTTCTTGCCCTGTTCTTATGCAGTGCCGTAGTCACGCACTCAAGGTTGGTGAGCCATACGGTGTCTGGGGCGGTCTCAGCGAATCTGAACGAAATGAAATCCTTCGAGCTAAGCCGGCCGCACGTGAACGCGAACTTGAACGCGTTCTAGTTACTGCCATGTAGTCCCTCCCCTCTCTCGGACTCCAGCCGGTTCACATAAAAACCAAAATGCTCCCCACCCTCAGATTGAAAGGTGGGGAGCATTTTACGTGCCAAAGGCCCGGGCACTAGCTCACTGACAATTAGTGAGCGTGATCGTGCTGCGGCTCTTCCTCCGGCTTATCCACAACGGAAGCCTCGGTGGTCAGCAGCATACGCGCCACGGAGGTTGCGTTGACGACTGCGGAGTGAGTGACCTTGACCGGGTCGATGACGCCGGACTCAATCAGGTTCTCGTAAGTGTCAGTAGCAGCGTTGTAGCCGTTGCCGTTCTCCAGCTCACCAATGTGGTAGACAACGACAGCACCGTCCTTACCAGCATTCTCAGCAATCCAGAAAGCCGGACGGGTCAGAGCCTTGGCAACTGCACGGACACCGACTGCCTCGTCGCCCTCGAACTCGTCAGCGAATGCCTCGAGTTCACGGGAGATCTGCACCAGTACGGAACCGCCGCCGGCGATGACGCCTTCCTGAGCTGCCGCACGAGCAGCGTTAATGGCATCCTCGACACGCAGCTTGCGCTCGTTGACCTCGGTCTCGGTAGCAGCGCCGACCTTAATGACAGCCACGCCGCCAGAGAGCTTCGCCAGACGCTCTTCCAGCTTCTCGCGATCCCAGTCAGAGTCAGTGCGCTCAATCTCGGCACGGATCTGGTTACGACGCTCTTCCACAGCCTCAGCGGTGCCGGCACCGTCAACCAGAACGGTCTCGTCCTTGGTAATGGTGATACGGCGTGCGTTACCCAGCACCTCAAGTCCTACGTCCTTCAGCTGCATGCCAGTGTCAGCCGTAACGACGGTTGCACCGGTGACAACTGCCAGATCATCCATGAACGCCTTACGACGGTCACCGAAGTACGGTGCCTTCACTGCGGCAACCTTCAAGGTCTTGCGCATAGCGTTGATGACCAGTGCGGACAGCGCCTCGCCCTCGATATCCTCAGCCATAATCAGAGTCGGCTTGCCGGACTCGGCAATCTTCTCCAGAATCGGCAGGAACTCCGGCAGGGAGGAAATCTTCTCACGGACCAGCAGCACCTGTGCACCGTCAAGAATTGCCTGCTGAGCCTCGACGTCGGTAATGAAGTACGGCGAGAGGAAGCCCTTGTTGAAAGACACGCCCTCGGTCACGGACAGCTCGGTGGCAATCGACTGCGACTCCTCCACAGAGACGACGCCGTCCTTGCCAACCTTGTCCATGGCACCTGCAACCAGGTCACCAATTTCAGTGTCGCGCGAGGAAACGGTTGCCACCTGTGCGATGGCAGCAGAGCTGCTGACCGAGGTGGCGCGCTGCTTCAGCAGCTCAACCGCCTTGTCGGATGCAGCGTGAATACCACGGTTCAGCGAAATCGGGTTTGCGCCGGCTGCAACGTTGCGCAGACCCTCGTGGACCAGCGCCTGTGCCAGCAGCGTTGCGGTAGTAGTACCGTCACCGGCAACGTCATTGGTCTTGACCG
The DNA here is from genome assembly GCF_001055995.1 of Corynebacterium sp. 239_CJEI. NCBI lineage: Bacteria > Bacillati > Actinomycetota > Actinomycetes > Mycobacteriales > Corynebacteriaceae > Corynebacterium > Corynebacterium sp. 239_CJEI. The sequence goes on from NZ_JVOW01000002.1 coordinate 27,232, forward strand.
CAACGGACTTAACCAACTGCGCGCCGAGGTTCTCAAACGGATCCTCAACGTCGATGTCGCGGGCGATGGTCACACCATCATTGGTGACCAGCGGACCGCCGAAGGCCTTGTCCAGGACAACGTTGCGACCCTTCGGGCCAAGCGTGACCTTGACTGCGTCGGCAAGCGTGTCCACACCGCGCTTGAGGCCTTCGCGAGCCTCTTCGTTAAAAGCAATAAGCTTCGCCATGTGTGGGTACGTCCTCCCTTTAGTTCTCGATAACAGCCAGGATGTCGCGCTGCGACAGCAGCAGGTACTCTTCGCCCTGGTACTTCAGCTCAGTGCCGCCGTACTTGGAGAAGATGACGATGTCACCCTCCTTGACGTCCATAGGAATGCGGTCATCGTCATCGGCCCAACGACCCGGACCAACTGCGATAACGGTAGCTTCCTGCGGCTTCTCCTTAGCGGAGTCCGGGATAACCAGGCCAGAAGCCGTGGTGGTCTCTGCTTCGTTGATCTGGACGAGGACGCGGTCCTCCAGCGGCTTGATGTTGACGTTCGCCACGATGAATTCCTCCATACATGCGGTGATGTGATGTTCTTGTGCCGGTTGGTCTGCCGTGCACAGCCGTCGTCGCGGGTGAACAACTGTGTGTCAAACAACCTTCGTTAGCACTCTACCCCTGCAAGTGCTAACACTCAACAATAGTGAGCGCTAATGCTAATTGGTCAGCTTGTCGGGGTTACACGCCATACGACCGAACACAGTAACCGTCATTCCGTGTTCCTTGATGTACTCATCGCTAAAGCACGGGCCACCAGAACCGGTTGTGTAACGACTGTCTGGCTCCCTCCTTTGCCAGGCACCTTCGTCCCATTGGTAGACCGCCAGTCCACCACTGTTTGCGCGCCCACCCAGCGCCCACCATCCGTCACAGGCGACAATCGTAAAGTTTTCCTCCGTAGTCGGGAACGCCGATGCCTCGCAATCCCCACTAATCGGATAATCGGGCGTAGCCGTACTCGTAGTTTCCTTCTTGGCTTTCTCCGGCGACTTCACCTTCACGGTCTCCGTCGCAGTCGCAGTAACAGTGAGCTTCGGCGTTACTTCATCCTTGGCACCTGCACCAAACCATTGCTCACCTCGACCACTCACAACTAGGTAAAGCACCGCCGCTACAGCGACAATCACCACAAGCAGCAGCGCGATGACTGCCCATAGCACTCCCCGAGCACGACCGCGCTGATGTTCAACTTGCGGTGCTTGCGTTGTTTGCAGTTCACCCTGCGGCGCAAACAGCTCAGTCTGATTATGCGAATTATCGGATGGCTGAAGTTCCCACTCGCTGTAGTCTTTACTCATTTTTGGGCAAGCGCTTTCCTGTAATTGTCCTGCGATCCATGGCAGAGAAACAAGTCAAAGTCAGTTAACGAAATTTAACATGGATCCGAGGGGCAATCACTGCTTATTGCATTACAGGATCTTCCACAGGCATGGAGGGGTCGGTCGGGCAGGCGTAGCCAGAGGGCTTGACCCCCGCGGCAATGAGGTAGGCGGCAGCTGCGCCAATCATGACACCGTTGTCGGTGCACAGCTTAATCGGTGGCACGTGCAGCGTAATTCCTGCCGAGGTAGCTCGCGCCGCTGCGAGTTCACGCAACCTCGAGTTCGCAGCCACACCACCACCGAGCAGCAGCGTAGTGGCCCCCACATCCTGAGCTGCGCGAACGGCCTTCTTGGTCAATACATCGCAGACCGCCTCCTGGAAGGAAGCACAGACGTCCTCTACGGAGTATTCACGACCTTCCTTCTCTGCCGCTTCGACATAGCGGGCCACGGCGGTTTTCAAGCCGGAGAAGGAGAAGTCATGGCGCGCATCCTGCTGGCGCATCATGGCGCGAGGAAACGCGATGGCCTTGCGATTTCCCTGCTTAGCCAACTTATCGATAATCGGGCCGCCCGGGTAACCCAACCCAAGCAACCTCGAAACCTTGTCGTATGCCTCTCCGGCTGCGTCGTCAAGCGTCGATCCGAGCTCCTCCATCGGACGACCAACCCCCTGCACGCGCAGCAGCTGCGTGTGCCCGCCGGAAACCAAGAGCGCCACTGCGTTGGATAGATCCGCGCCGTCGAGAGCTCCGACAGCAACGTGGCCACCAAGGTGATTAATGCCGTAGAAAGGCACACCCCAGGCGGCGGCATAAGCCTTCGCGCCTGCCGAACCGACCAGCAGCGCACCGGCGAGACCGGGTCCCACGGTAGCGGCGACGGCATCTGGGATAAAAGTATCGATACCGAGCTTGGCAGCTGCTTGCGCGCGCGCCTCGGAGACTACTGGCTGCAGGGCTTCCAAATGAGCGCGGGAAGCAATCTCCGGGACCACACCACCGAAGCGGGCGTGCTGTTCCATGGAGGATGCGACGACGTCGGCAAGCACTTCCACCTCGGGAATGGCGGGGGCGCTGGTGTCGGTGTCGTCGTAGCGCACACGCATCACTGCAGCGCCAGTCTCATCGCAGGAACTCTCGATTGCCAGCAGGGTCAACTCGGTCATAGCAGTCATGGTACTAGCGCACCACCGGGTCACTTACCAGCGACCGAGTTTAAATTTCGAGGCGACCGAGGTTCCGCACAGCGGCACGCCAGAGAGCGTATTCCTCTGGGTAGTCATCGCGGTAGTGACGCACGGCGCGCATACCGTGCTTAATACGCTCGATTTCCTCGTCGCCGATATCCTTGCCCTCGGCGTCGACAAATACGACCGTTCCGCAAATTGCGGTGGTGGGGTCGGTAAAGAAAGCCGAGTTGCCCGTAGCAGCCTCATTGCGGCCGAGGGACGCGACCGGATTCGGTTCAGCGCCCTCAGCCTTGGCCGTCGGGTTGTAGAGAGCGGCGTAATCGGCGCCGTCTTCCTGAAACGCCACCGAAACACGGTCGGAGGAAACTCCGCCGAGGAATGTAGCAGCGGCCTCCAACTCAAATTCGACGATGCGATGCGTCAGGTCAGGGTTCACCAGAAAACCTTTAATCATGGAAACAGAGGTACCGCACCGCACCCGCTCCCGCATCTCGAGAGCGCTACCCCCACTATGGCCGCGGGATGTTGCGGAGGTTCGACCGTGCCATGTTGATCATCTGACCAACGCCGCCGCCGAAGACGGTGCGAGTAGCGGCCTTGGAGAATCCCATCAGCATGTCCCAGGTGATGTTTGCCGGGATGGACAGGGCATTCGGGTCGGTGATCATATCCACCAGCACCGGACCGTCGTATGCCAGCGCCTCTTGAATCAGGCGAGGCGCATCGGCCGGATCTTCAATTCGGATGGCCTTGATACCCAACGACTCTGCGACTCCGGCGTAGTCCACTGCGTCGTGGTCGGTCTCGTGCTCCGGCAGCCCCTGAACCAGCATTTCCAGCTTGACCATGCCGAGCGAGGAGTTGTTGAACACAAACATCTTGATGGGCAGCTGCTCCTGCTTCACGGTGATGAGCTCACCGAGCAGCATTGACAGGCCACCGTCACCGTTGAAGGTAATGACCTGACGGTCCCGGTCAGCAGCCTGCACACCAATGGCCTGCGACAGTGCATTGGCCATAGTGCCGTGACGGAAAGAACCAATCTGCTCTCGCTTGCCATTCGGCGTGACGTAGCGTGCAGCCCAGACATTGCCCATGCCGGTATCCACGGTGAAGACGGCATCGTCATCGGCGTACTTATCAATCAGGTCGGCCACATACTCCGGGTGAATCGGTCGCATGTTCTCAACGTCGTGGGTGTATGCCTCGATGACGTGGCTGAGCAGGCGCTCGTGGTTCCGCAGCTGCTTGTCCAGGAAGGAACGGTCAGTCTTTTCATCCAGGTGCGGCAGGATGGTTTCAATCGTGGCAGCCACATCGCCGACGACTGGGTACTTCACCGTGGTACGACGACCGATGGCGCGACCATCGATATCGACCTGTGCGACATTCTTAGTCGGCAGGAAGTCGTTGTACGGGAAGTCAGTACCGAGCAGAATCAACAGATCAGCATCGTTGGAGGCATCGTGGCAGGCGCCGTAGCCCAGCAGGCCAGACATGCCGACGTCATAGGGATTGTCGTACTGGATGTACATCTTGCCACCCAGCGCATGGCCCACCGGCGACTTAATCTTCTCCGCAAGCTTGAGCACCTGTTCGCGGGCGTCCTTCACACCTGCGCCACAGAAAAGCGTGACGGTTTTAGCCTCGTTGATTGCGTCGGCAAGCGCGGCGGCCTGGCCGGCGTCAGGGAATACGACTGGGCGACCGCTGCTGATTGTGGAGGTGACGAACTCATCATTCTCCACTTCATGCGTTGTAATGTCGCCCGGCAGAACCAGCACGGAAACACCGTGGCCAGTCATGGTCGACTGGATAGCGTGATGCAAAACGACGCCACCCTGCTCAGCGGAGTTGACCATCTCGCAGTAACCGGAGCACTCGTTGAAGATGAACTCCGGATGGGTCTCCTGGAAGAAGTTCGAGCCAATCTGGCGGGAAGGAATGTGCGATGCCAGCGCCAGCACCTTTGCGCCGTTGCGGTGGGAGTCATACAGGCCCTGAATGAGGTGGGTATTACCCGGGCCACAGGAGGCCGCACACACTGCTAATTCGCCGGTGACCAGGGACTCCGCGCCGGCGGCGAAGGCGGCAGCCTCTTCGTTGCGAACGTGCACCCACTCAATGGAGGACTCGCGCACAGCGTCGACAATGGGGTTCAAACTATCTCCAACGAGTCCGAAGATTCGCTTGACACCCTGCTTCTCTAGGGTTTCTACGAGCTGTTTTGCAAAGGTTTTAGCCATGTGCCTGGTTTAACGCAGATTAGTCAATACGTCAACATCTAGCTGGCCAACTCAGGCCGACACATCGTGTACGCATCCGCCCCAGAGCCCGGATAATAGTTCTTTCGCAGCCCCATATTCTCGAAGTCATAGCGCCGATACATGGCGATTGCGGGTTCGTTATCTGTGCGAACTTCCAAAAACACCGGGCCCGGATCCTCCTCCACAGCTGCCATCAGCGCGTCCATCAGCTGCGCCCCAAAGCCCCGGCGCTGCCACTTCTGCCCCACCCCGATGGTGTGAATCTCGTATTCGGCGGCCCCCGCAGGCCCCAGCTTGGTAATCCCCGCATAGCCGCACAGTTCTTCGTCCTCGTCTACATCTGCAATCAGCCCGACGTAGAAATTGTTCGGCGCGGCCAGCTCGGCCATAAAGGCCGATTCCGACCAGGGATCGTCGCCGGCAAATAGCTCCGCCTCAATCGCCGCACACGCCTTGGCCGCAGGAGGTCCGAGACGCACTAGCTTGACGACGCTCATCTCATAGCCTTCGGGACAACGGCATCCGGACGGCGCAAGTACAGCGGCACCAGTGGGCCCGGCGCGGAGTCAAAGTCGACCGCTTCAACCATGGCTGTCGGAGTGGGAAAGACTTGTTCGGCAGCAACCTCAAGCCCGGCAATTTGCTCGATGTGGCTGAGACTGCCGCGGGCCTGGCTCGGCGCGAAGTCGGCGGCTTCTGCTGCAAGTTCTTCCTTGAGCAGCTCCATGACGTCGGCTGGCTTGGCCACTCCCGGGCCGAAAACTCGCTGGCCATCGCGGTAGGCGGCGAAGTACACCTCGCGGCGGCGGGCATCGGTGACGACCAGTTCATCGCCAACGCCACCCGCGAGCGCATCCAGGCTGCAGATGCCGTAGCAGGGAATTCCCAGAGCGTCGGCGAAGGAGGCTGCGGTGGCCATACCAACGCGCAAGCCCGTAAACGGCCCCGGCCCACAGCCGACAACCACGGCATCTAGCTCGGTTGCCGCCACCCCACTGTCAGTGAGGCACTGCTGAATCAGCGGCACCAGCACCTCGTTGTGCGCACGGGCATCCAGGTGCAGCTTTTCGGCCACGGTTTCACCATCGCGGACAATTCCCGCGGTGACCTGTGGAGTCGATGTGTCAACGGCCAAAATGTTCATACTCAGTAACCTACTTGAACCGACTTGGAGCTACTTGCTCCACTTCCAGGTGACGACGCGGGCATCGTCGTCACGCGAACGATCGATACTCACCTGTAGATAGCGCTCGGAGAGCACCTCGGCGAGCCCCATTCCCCACTCGGCGACCACGACGCTGTCCTCGAGGTCGGTATCCAAATCGAGCGAGTCCAGCGCATCGAAGGCCTCGCCATCGGAGCCGGGGCCCTCTTCGCCAAAGAGTCGATAGGCGTCGACGTGGATGAGGGTGACGCCGTCGGTTGCAAGCGGACGGTGCTCGCGGGCGATTGTGAACGTCGGCGACGTCACGCGACCGCGCACGTTCATGCCACGGGCGATGCCCTGCGTGAGGGTCGTTTTGCCCGCGCCGAGTGGGCCATCGAGAATCACCAGATCCCCAGCTGCCAACTCCCGGCCAATCTCCTCGCCGAGGTCACGCATGTCCTCTGCGGTTGGCGCGAGCCGGCTGCGCACCCACTTTCGCTCGCTACGCCCCTTCGGTGCGGTGAGGATTTCGTAGTTAATGGTGCCGGATGCCTCCGCGAGGTCATCGAGACCGGGCTCCCCCAGTGTGGGATCACCGACGATAACCGCAGTGTCGCCGGCCTCGACTTCGGTGTCGGGCCCCAGGTCGACGACGAATTGATCCATACACACGCGCCCTACCTGCGGATAGCGCGTGCCATTGATGCTGACCTCGAAATGCCCGGAGGCCGAGCGCATCATACCGTCGGCGTAGCCACAGGGCACGATGCCGATGGTGGTATCGCGGTCAGCTGTCCACGTCTGTCCGTAGGACACCGACTGCCCCGCCGGCAGCTTCTTGACCAATATGACCGACGCTTCCCACCTCATCGCCGGACGCAATCCATGGGTGATCCCCACAATTGGCTCGCCACCATAAATCGCCAGCCCTGGACGCACCATATCGAAGGCCAGGTCAGGACGTGACAACGATGCCGGCGAATTCGCCGCATGGTTAATCAGCTCGTCCAGCCCCGCCTCACGCAGTGCCGCAATCGCAGCACAGAAATTCTGTGCCTGCTTATCGACGCTCTCGTGGCCCGGCTCATCCGCGCACGCAAAGTGCGTGAAAGCACCGGTGACGTTCAGAGCACCGGTCTTGTGCAGCTCAACCAGCTGAGCGACCGCATGCTCAAAGTCCCCATTGGCCATAGAGAATCCCGAGCGCCCCAAGCCCGTATCGACCATCACCGTCACACGTGGTGTCACCGACAGCGCCCGCCCGGCATTGGCCACGGCCAGCGCATGAACCATCGACGGCAGACCGAGGTCAATATCTGCAGCCACAGCTCGCTGCACCAACGAGGTGGCCGCTGCGTCCCAGATCCAGGCAAGGATGGGGATGGCGTGGCCGTCGTCAAGCGTGGCGCGGAGTTCCTCGCGGAGGGAGAGCGCCTCGTCGATTGTTGCGACACCGAGCTGCGTTGCCCCGCCGGCCAGCGCGGCACGCGCGGTCTGCAGCGCACCCTGCGAGTAGCCGTCCGCCTTGACGACGGCCATGAATTCCGACACCCCTGCGATGGCCTTGACGGTCTTCACATTGTGGGTGATCGCGTCGAGATTAACGGTATGGGTCAGGATGGCTGGTGCCGAGGAAGTCATAGCCGTATTTTGCCACTGCTGCCTTCGTTGGTGAACCATGCGGTGGCATCTCGGATGGATTCGGCGATGTCCTGGGCGCTGCAGGGTGCTGGTCCGAACTCTGTCTGCGCGGCCAAAAATGCGGCGCGCGCATGAATAATTGCTGGTAGATAGAGGGCTTCGCCACGCGCTACCCAGGCGCCGATGAGCCCGGACAGTACATCGCCAGAGCCCGGCGTGGCTGCCCAGGAGCTACCCGCGTCAACCACGACTGTGCGCTGCGTTGTCGGATTGACCATCACAGTGCGGCGTCCCTTGAGCAACACTTCGGAGGAGAACTGCTCGGCAAGTTCACGCGCATCTGCGATGGGGTTAGTGACCTCGTGCCCGGTCAGGCGCTCGAATTCACCGGCGTGCGGCGTGAGAACAGTGCGCAGGTTGCGCTCCTGGCCGCGCTCACTAACGAGCTGTCGGATGTCCTCATGCTTCGACAGCAGTGTCAGTGCGTCAGCGTCGATGACCACTGGTTTGTCAGTGGCCAGAATGTCTCGCAGTTCCTCGGCGGCTTTCTCATCAGTGCCCCGACCGGGACCGACGACCCAGGCATCGACGCGTACCTCTTTGCGATCCACCGAGTCCTGCTGCGCAATGACCGTCGGCAAGGCTGCGGTGATGCGGTTGCGTGCGGCCGCGTCGCCGACATAGATGACCGCGGGACTGGTCGCATGCACGGCAGCGGTGGCGCACAGCTGACCTGCGCCGGGATACGCCTCGCTACCAGCGGCGATTCCTGTAACTCCAGTGGAGTACTTGTGGTCTGCAGCACCGGGTTCGAGCGGGGTCATCGCGCCAAGTGGTGCCGGAAAGCTCCCGCCTAGGGCTTCGTAGAACTCCACGGTCGGAGTCTGGTGGTGGACGGCATTGTAGGTACCGTTTTCATAGAGCGTCTGCCCCAGTCCTGGAAGTTCGAGGGAGAAGGAGTCGAGGGAAATTTCATGTAATTCGACGGTGCCACAGGATTCGGACAGCGAGTGCGCGTAGCGCAGACCGCCGAAAGTCACCGTTGTCGTGGCCTCGACGTGGGATGGCAGGTACGGGCTCTGTCCCTCCTCCAGATCAGGGTCTGGATTGATGGTCTGGGCAGGCGGGTCAAAAGTTCGCCCGGTATCGGCTTCTACGCCGCTCGGCACATCAACCGCGAGAATGGGAACTTTGCCCAACCGCGCTTCGCGCACCAACCACGCGGCCTCTTCACGCAGCGCGCCGTGACCTCCGAGCCCCACGATGCCGTCGATGATCAATGCGTAGTCTTCACTAATCGACCACAGAATCTTCGATAAATCCGTCTCCCGGTCACACCCCAGCGGCAGCACCCGCCCACCTGCGAGCTCAAAAGCTTTCAGTGCCCGCTCGTGTGGCTTCGAGCCCAGCAAAACCGCATCCACGCCATGCCCATCCGAGGACAAGTCCCGACCAGCATAGAGCGCATCACCACCATTGCCTCCCGATCCAACCAACAGCAGCACGCGACCGCGACCAGGCTCCGGATATGCCTCTGAGAGCATCCGCTCCGCCACCTCCGACACAGCGGCGGCTGCGTGGCGCATGAGTTCGTCGTCACGCGTTTGTGCGTCCAGATAGGGCTGTTCCGCGGCGCGAATTTCGGCAGCTGTGTAGCAGTACGTCATAACCCCAGCCTACGATTAGCCCCTATGGATGACTACTCCCCGAGCACGCGAGTTTTCGGCCCTCTACTGCGCGCCTTTCCGCAGGCATATCTGCGCTCGTTGCGTCATCCCGAATGGATCCCCCACGGCGTGCAGGACGTTCGCGAAATCCTCGACGGCAAAGTCACTCCTGACCTGGACAGATACAACGGTCGCACACCAATTGTCCTGGTTCACGGCACCTGGATGAACTCGTTCAACTCCTTCGCCATGTTGGGGCCGTTCCTCGCCCGGAATCGCCCCGTATTCTCACTCGATTACGGCTCCGACCCCGCCGCGCTGGTCAGCCGTCTCCGTAGCGTCAAAGCCACCACCGATTTGAGCGATGCGCTCGCCGAAGTCACCGACCTTCTCGACCGCTTCCGTGCCCACCTCTCCCTACCCCGCATCGACCTCATCGGTCATTCCCAGGGCGGTCTACACTGCCGCAGCTACGCCAACGCGAGCATCGATTCGCTTTACGACGAAGCTCTGAACCGTGGCCTCAACGAAGAAGCAGCCGAGCAGTACGCCTCCGACAACAGCCCCGTGCGGGCAGTCATCTCTCTTGCGGGAAACCACCGAGGCACTACTGCGTGGGGCATGCGCCGAAGGCTCAGTGCCCTTGAGCGATGCGGCCTACCGATGCACAAACTCGTCGACCGCCTTGTCGGCCGTGCCTGCATTCAACAGCTGCTGGACTCTGACTACATTGCGACTCTGAACCGCGCAGCGCGTGGCATTACCCGACGTGGTCCGCACTACCTGAATATCGGCACCCCTTTTGACACCGTGGTTCGCCCGTGGACCGGCGCCTTTTTGCCCGAACAAGAGGGTCACCACATTACGAACGTCAACAATGCCACTGGCGGTGGCGACTGGTCTGATCACCTCGCACTGCTCTACTCCCCCAATACGCTCGAACGCATTCACGAGTTCTTGGAGGAACTGGATGGCGCTGAAGCTGGTGATGTTCCGCATCATCCGCGACAGCGAGTCCTGCCTTTGTACGGCGCCCTGCCGAGGGGCCTCGGACGGAGGAGGCTCGGACGGAGGGGCCGGATCTAATTCAGCACAGAATTTTAGAACATATTTCCAGAATTCTATTGACAGTTTTTCAAACAGGTGTACGATTTGGGCTGTAGGGAAAATTTGTAAGCGAAAGTTCTTTGTCCGGTGCACAGGGGTTGGCGGGACTGGTTGACACAGCCTCTCCATGCTTCTCTCCACCACAGAACTCAATCTTCAATTCTCCGGCGGACACGTAGTAATCAGGGGGATAACCAATGTCATCGCCGCCCACAGAACTTCCAGCACCAGGTCAAAAGCCCTCATGGGCCAACCAGCAATCCGACGACCCGATTAGCAGCGCGGCCCGTGCCATCAACGCCGCAGACCTTCAACTGATCGATATCTGCGCTCCCGGTGAGGAGGTCGATGTCAATCACCATCTTGCCCGCATAAGCATTCGAACCGGCCTTAGCCGCGGCAAGTGTTCTACGCTGTGCGAAATTGCGCTGATGTTCGAACGCCTACCAAAAGTCCGGGCTCTCATCGAATCCACCTTCTGTTTCTCGTTAGCCCATCTCCGCGCCATCGCCAATGGCGTTGCCGGGCTGTCACCAGATCAGTTCGACACGGTAGAGCCCCATCTTTTGGAAATGCTCACTCCGACGCGACCTCGACAAGCAATGGTTGGTGTCTACACGCTGTCTCGTCTAATCGGCGACTTGGTTTCTGAGTACAACGACTGCGCCCGCAACGACGGCACCCAACGGGTTCCAGAAGGCGAAGCGGTCGCACTCTCCGACACGGGCGATGGCAAGCACAAAAAGGTCACAGCAATCCTTGAAAACGACCGCGCGACCGAGCTCATGGCCAGGATTCAGGGGATTCGCAACACAGCAATCAATCGTGGTGAACAGTGCACGCAGGCGGAAGCGCTACTACAGCTGGCACAGAAATCGACCAATGCCGAGATTGTCATCAATGTCTACCGCGAGGTCGGCGGTGGGCCAGCATGGATTGATGGCGTCGGCTGGTTGAGCGAGGTAGCCACCGAAGAATGGCTTGCCCGCGCAACTCACATCCGTATCTCCGCCGACAGCAAGGTGGATGGTTACCGCCCCACCGAGAGCCAGGTGGCTCGCGTCCGTGGGCGTGACGGTACCTGCCGCTTCCCCGGCTGCGACGTCCCGGCAGCCAAGTGCGACCTGGACCATATTCAGCCGTACAACCACGACAATCCCAAGCAGGGCGGGCCGACTGACACTGAGAATCTGCACTGTCTCTGCCGCCGACACCACAATCTAAAAACGCACGAGGGCTGGGATATCGACAGATACCCCGACGGAACAGAAGTGTGGACTTCCCGTAATGGGGACACCGCGACTAGCGTTCCGGTTGGGCCGCTAAAGAACGTCGGCAAGCAAACTTTTCATCAGCGTGTGACACGGAAGATGAAGACGATTCAGAAACGCAACCTCGATTGGATGTTGTCATTTTGCCATGTATCCGATGAGGTCTGGGACCTATCCGAGGAAGAAGCAAAACGCATCGAGTCCCTCACGGATGAAGAACTCGATGCGGAGATTGAGCAGTACCGACGAAAGCAGGACGAACTACTCGACGGTGACTGACTTAGCCAGGTTGCGCGGCTTATCGATGTCCTCGTTACCGCACTGGCGAGCGATCTCAGCTGCCAGGAACTGCATCGGAATCGTAGACAACAGCGGCTGGAGCAGCGTGGACGTCTCCGGGATTTCAATCAGGTAGTTCGCAAAAGGAACCACCGACTGATCCCCTTCTTCGGCAATCACGATGGTCTTGGCACCACGGGCACGAATCTCCTGGATGTTGGAGACAATCTTGGAGTGCAGCACGGCGCGCCCCTTCGGCGATGGCACTACGACGACGACCGGAAGATCATCCTCGATGAGTGCAATTGGGCCATGCTTGAGCTCGCCTGCCGGGAACCCCTCTGCGTGAATGTAGGCAAGCTCCTTGAGCTTCAGCGCACCCTCAAGTGCGACTGGGAAACCAACGTGACGGCCGAGGAAGAGCATCGTCGGAATAGCACCGATTTCCTTGGCCGTGTCGATGAACTCATCGCCCTTAGCGACGACCTTGTCAATCAGTGCCGGGATGGTCTCCAGCTCTTCAAACTCGCGAGTGACCTCGTCCGGGTACTTAGTGCCGCGTGCCTGGGCAAGAGCCAAACCGACCAGGTAGTTTGCGGCTACCTGCGCCAGGAACGACTTGGTTGCAGCAACACCAATCTCCGGGCCGGCGTGCGTATAGAGCACGGCGTCAGACTCACGTGGAATCTGTGCACCGTTGGTGTTACAGACAGCCAGCACGCGGGCGCCCTGGCTCTTTGCGTGTCGCACGGCCTCAAGGGTGTCAGCAGTCTCGCCCGACTGCGAAATAGCGACCACCAGCGTCTGGCGGTCCAGCACCGGATCGCGGTAGCGGAACTCGGACGCGACCTCAATCTCGACCGGGATACGAACCCAGTGCTCAATGGCGTACTTGGCCAACAAACCGGAGTGGTATGCGGTACCACAGGCGACGACGAAGACCTTCTCGATGTCACGCAGATCTTGGTCACTCAGGCGGGACTCGTCGAGAACGATGCGGCCGTCAACGAGGTGACCGGCCAACGTATCGCGGACGGCGGCAGCCTGCTCGTGGATTTCCTTCATCATGAAGGAGTCATAGCCACCCTTTTCGGCTGCGGCGAGATCCCAGTCGATGGTGAATGGTCGACCCTGCTGCTCGTTGCCGGCGAAATCCAGGATGCGGTAATCATCTGCGGTGATGATGACGACGTTGTCCTGACCCAGCTCCACGGCCTCGCGGGTGTGTGCGATGAAAGCCGCAACATCGGAGCCGAGGAACATTTCGTTTTCGCCCACACCGACAATCAGCGGAGTGGAGCGACGAGCAGCGATGATGCGGTCCGGGTGGTCTGCATGAGTAAACAGCAGCGTAAAAGCACCCTCGAGGCGGTTGAGCACGGACAGCGCAGAGGCCTCGAAATCACCAGCGGTAGATCCGCCGTCGGAACCGTCCAGGGCACGGGCGAGCATGTGCGCGGCGACCTCGGAGTCGGTTTCGGACTTCAGCTCAATGCCGGCATCCTCCAGCTCCTGACGTAGCGGAGCAAAGTTCTCGATAATGCCGTTGTGGACGATAGCCACCTTGCCGTCATAGGACTGGTGTGGGTGGGCATTCTCATCAATTGGGCGACCGTGGGTAGCCCAGCGGGTGTGCCCAATTCCGGTGGTTCCAGTGATTTTGTCGCGCCCATCCGCATCAAGGGCAGCCTCGAGGTTGGCGAGTTTACCGGCCTTCTTCTCTACAGTGATATGCCCCTGATCGTCGACAATGGCAACACCCGCGGAGTCATAGCCACGGTATTCCATGCGTCGTAGCGCATCGACAGCAATATCCAGGGCGGGCTGATGGCCCGCATATCCAACGATTCCACACATGCCCTACAGAATAACCCGCGAAGCGGAAAATCGTCATAACGAAATAGACATTCTCGCTCATCCTGGCACTTTTTCAGCAAAGGTATGCACCTTATAGTTAAGCTATTCACTGTGGCTGACAACTTGAAGACTCTGACATCTAATCTTTCCAAGCGTGGACCGCACCGCGTCATGGTCGGTGATCTCGCTTTTACTGGCCTGCCGGGAAAGGTCTACACGCCTGCCGAGGGCAATGGCATCCCCGGTATCGCCTTCGCACACGATTGGCGCACACCGATTGAGGAGTACCACGCCACGCTGCGTCACCTAGCTTCGTGGGGCATCGCGGTCGCTGCTCCGGACACCGAAAATGGCATCGTGGCAGATCACCGTGGTCTCGCCAACGATTTGGAGACAGCGCTCCAGATTCTCGCTGGTGTCCGCCTCGGTGAGGGCAAGGTCGTCGTCCACCCGAAGAAACTCGGCGTTGCCGGCCACGGCATGGGCGCGGGTGTAGCCGTCCTCGCCGCTGCTGGTCACGACCTCATCTCCGGCGTTGGCTGCGTCTTCCCCGCAACTACCGCGCCTTCCTCCAGCGCCGCTGCAACTAATGTCTCGGCCCCGGGCCTCGTCCTGGCCCCTGGCGAGGATCAGTGGCTCGATCGCGGTAACCCGGCTCGCCTGGCTGTTCAGTGGAAGGGCGATGTCGTTTACCGCGAAGTAGACAAGGCTGACCAGGGCAGCTTCTCGGAAACAACTCTTCTCCGTCGTCTAGCGGGCTTCTCTTCCTCCAAGGTGAAGTACCAGGAGGTCGCGCGCGCCGCACTCACAGGCTTCCTGCTGGCCACGGTCGGTGACGACAAGAAGTACTCGGATTTCGCAGACCCGACCGCCACTATCAAGGGCACAACTAACCGCGATATGGAGTGGCTCATCAAGGAGCTGCCGGAAAACCCGGAGCACTCGCTGATTCCCGGCAAGTAGTCACTAGGCCACGCTTCAGGACACGCCCCGAATCGACTTCACCGTCGGCGTCCCTTTCCCCGCCCGCCCGAACAACCGCGTAACGGTTCCCTTCGGTCGGGCGGTTTTTTGTTGCTTTTCGACGCCCGCTGCCACCTCCCTCTCCTTAATTTCGCGTGCTTTACGACGCTCTTCCAAACCCTGCAATTCTTTCTGTGCCCTCTGTATCTCCGTTTCGAACTCCTGCCTGGTCATTGCAGCAGCGTCGTAATAGGCCTGCCCAATCCGGTCATATTTCGCGGCATGCTTACTCCCCATTACCACTCACCTGCCGTTGGCGAATTAACCGCGCCCACAAGCTCCTGGGCGTTGGGCTGCTCAGGGGGCTCGGGCACAGCTGAAGCAGATTCCTGCACTGATGCTGCCGAGTCCTGAGCTGGTTCTGGCTGTGTTTCTGCTTGTTGTTCTGGCTGCGGCTCCTGTGGCAGCTCGATTCCCAGGTGCTTTAGTTTCTCAGCTGGAGGAGGCGGTTCAGGAACATTTTCAGGTTCGGGCTTGGGTTCAGGTTCGGGCTTGGGTTCAGGTTCGGGCTTGGGTTCTGGTTCGGGTTCCGGCACACAGTCCTCCGGCGCAGGAGCTGGTGCTGGTGCTGGCGCTGGCGCAGGTGCCTGTTCGCACACTGGCTCTTCCGTCTCCGTGCACATGTCTAAGTTGAGCAGTGAGGACGCGACACTGCCTGCAACCCCGACAGCTCCCGCAATTCCAGCGATACTGGCCGCCCCGGCAGCGCCAATGGCACCTCCAACGGATATTCCAGCAGCAACGCCTGCCTCTATCCCAATATCAACGTTGGCAACGACCCCAATTCCACCAGCGGTAGCACCGTTGCCACCGGTTACAGTAGCTCCTTCGCCACTCCCAGACTCAGCCACCTCTGCACAGGCCGCCGAGGTAGCACCCGAACTGGCTGGAACAGTAGGAGGCTGCGGCGGGGTGGCGACCACCGCGGCCTCAGTGTCACACGCTGCCTGCTCAAGACACTGCTCGATGCAACTATTACGCGCATCGTAGAGCTGACCAGTGGAGTCGACGAGACTGTTACACACCTGCTGGGCCACTTGTGCGGCTTCGGCGCCGACCTCCGGATCGTCGACAAGCGCTTCGCACTGAGAGAGGATGCCGTCGGTTTGCTCAGCCATATCTTCGGCCTGCTTCTCGCAATCCTCAAGGACCTCGTCGACTTTCTTGCCGCACTCGCCGACGCTCTGCGCGCCATTGGCGGACTGCTCATCCTGATTCGCACAGTCCTGCGCAGCTTTATCGCAGCGCTCCTTGGCGGCGTCGGCGGCATCGCCTTTCAAACCGCCCCAATCGAAAGCCATAGCAATAGTTATCGCGGAGGCTATCAACCCCACGGAGTTAGAGAACTTGGACAGGGCGCTGCCCTTCCAGCCGTCAGCGCGTCGCACCTTATCCAAGACTTTGGGCAGATTCTTGCCGATGCCGCCAACCCCGCGCTTGGCTCCAATACGGCTTCCACGGCCAATAACACGCACCAATATCGGAAGAATTCGAGCAACCCATGGCATCAGTCCACTACCTCAATTCCACCGAGGTCGGCGCTCCCGGCGCTGTCACAGCCTGCAAAGACACGCCACTGTTCCCGCACTGCCGGAGCATGATTGCCAAGTCCCGCGTACATCGATTGCCCGTGCTCACGCAGCCTCGCTGCCGCCTGCTGCAGACGGCGCCCCTGGGCGGCAAAACCCTGGCCACAATCTGCTGCGGAAATATCAGGAGCGCTTCCCCACCGCTCATGGCCTTCACGGCCGCGCTGCTCGATCTCTCGGGCAGCCGCTGTCACTGCATCTTCCGAAAAGTGCAGCAAGCCTCCGCCACTGCCTCCAGTAAAACGTGCGGACACGAAAAATCCCCTTCCCCGCGAAAAACAGTTCTTATTACTGTTAGGCGCGAAAAAAGAGGATTCGGTTCCGTCTAAGTACTAGCGCGGGTGCCCCCGGGGGCTAACGAGCGCGGTAGATGCGCTTACACCCCTCAACACCGGTGAAGCTGAATGGGCCGGTGCCAATCAGGGCGTCGTCTCCCAGGTTGGAGTACTCACCCGGATCTTCATGCGTCACCTGAGCGTGGCGGTAGTAGGTCGGATCATCGAGCTTCACGCGTTCAGCCAGTTCACGCGCATTATCTGCGGCGCGCAGCTGGGACTCGTAGCCCTCGACCACATTGCCGGTGAGGAACTCAGCAACCGAGCCGGAACCATAGGAGACAACAGCGACCTTCTTACCAGCCAGGTCCTTCTCGGTGTCCAGCAGCGAGAGCAGGCCGAAGTAGGCCGATGCGGTGTAGGAGTTACCGATGATGCGGTTGTACTCAGTGGTTGGGCCGAGCTGGCGGGCCTCATCCTCTGCGGTGAGCTCCACACCGTTATTGGCCGAAAGCTGCCGGTGCGCCTTGTAGGCCATCTTGGTAAACGGCTGGTGGTAGCTGAAGTAGTCAATCTCGCTGAAGTCCACGCCGCCGCGGGCACGGTAGTCCTCATAAGCACCCTGAACAGCGTCAATGTAAGCGCTAATAGAGAGCTTGCCCTCCACCAACGCCTGGCTGCGGTGGTTCGGACGCCAGAAGTCCATAACTTCGCGGGTGAAGACGCCCGAAGCGGCATCGATAGCCAGGATGCGCGGATTAGCGGTCACCAGCATGGCTACAGCACCTGCGCCCTGGGTCGGCTCCGCAGCGGAGTCCAGGTCATAGCGGGCAATGTCGGAGGCGACAACGATGACCTTCTCCTCCGGATTGCGGGCCACCAGAGCGCACGCGAACTGCAGCGCCGCGGTACCGGAGTAGCAAGCCTGCTTCAGCTCAACAGAGCGCGCATGCGGGTCAAGACCGACCAACTCATGCACATAGACAGCAGCGGCCTTCGACTGGTCAATACCGGTCTCAGTGGCGAACATGATGGTGCGCACGCCGTCGATACCGTGGCGGTCGACGATCTTCTTCACCGCGGTCGCGGCCATCGTCACCGGATCTTCATCAGAGGCAACCACGCTGGAGCGTTCCTGCCCCAGGCCCTTGTGGTACTTTGCCGGTTCCGCTCCGAGTCGGGGCGCAATATCGGCGAGGTCAATGCAGTACGAACCCGTCGCAAAGGCGATGTCATCAATACCGATCGGGGTCACATTGCTTGTTGTCATCAAAACCGTGCCTTCACTACCTCTACAGATTTTTAAGAAATAACGGGCAACGAAACATCCCTATGCCATCAGAGCAGTCATCAGACCACGGGATATTTTGCCCACAAAATGTTAATTGCCTACTACAGAAATCTAGCGCGTTTACCTGAGATTTGTCTTAGGTTTTGCGAATTGTTGCAAAGCACTACTTCGCACGCTCGATAGAAACGTGCGCCTCCATCAGCTCACCCGGGTTCGTCTGTGCCGCGAGCAGGGAAAGCTCACCACACCAGACGATTGCCGCGCAGCACGCTGCTAGACGACGGGCATTCTCGCCCGGCTCACGGTCCTCCTTGCAGCCCAGCGCTGTGAGATTCTTCTCCACGAAGTCCAAGCCCTTGCCGTTGCCCACGGAACCGACGATCAAATGTGGCAGGGTGCAGCTAAAGCGCACGGAGCCGTCGTCAAGCGCCTCTACCTGCGTCAGTCCCTGCGAGCCTTCGACGATATTCGCAGCGTCCTGACCGGTAGCGAGGTAAAAGCCCAGCAACATATTGGCGTAGTGCGCATTACCGCTGCGCAGTGAGCCCGCCATGATGGAGCCGACGAGGTTCTTGCGTTCGTTGAGCTCAGCCAGGCGCTTGGCGGTAGTGCGCAGACGCTCGCGGACAACCGGCTCCGGAATGACGGCCTCGGCGATCACGTACTTACCTCGGCCCAGAATGCCATTGACGGCGGAGGTCTTCTTATCGGTGCAGTAGTTGCCCGAGATGGAGCCATAGCCCAACTCTGGCATCTGCTCCATCAGGTAGGACATCAAACGCTCAGACGCCAGCGTGGCCATGTTGTGGCCCGAGGCGTCACCGGAGAAGAAGTCAAAGCGGACAAAGAGAAGACGCGATGCAATCTGGAAGTGAATATCTACCAGCTTGGCAAAACGCGAGGAGGACTCCACGACCTTCTTCAGCTCGTCATAACGAGACAGGATGTTGTCGCGCGCAATGACTGCATCAGCTGCCGAGTCGAGAGTGAAAATCACCGATCGGGTCATCTTCTCACCGACGAAAGTGCAGGTAATGCCACCTTCGATCATGCGGGAGACCTTCGCACCGCGACCACACGACGGCCACAGCGGGGTCTCGTAAGTCGCCAGCGGAATCTTCACCTCGTCATTCATGACGTTGCCACTAATGCGCACCGGACCAATCCAGCTCAGCGGTACGTGTGCATATTCCAGGTCGTGCGAGCTCTTTTCAGCCATTGTCCTAAGCGACCCTTTCTAGCTGCATGCAGCTTCGGTTCCCAGCTTCTGTAAATTTCAGCTGTCTTAAATTCTACGGTCAAAAAACTGTGGTCAAAGTTGAGCGGCCAGCTTCAGCGGCAACGGCTGGATGCCAGCGGCTTGCCAGCGCGCGGTGATGTCCGCGGCAGTCTCCTCGGCATCGGCATCTTTTGAGACTCCCACCAGCGCGATTCCACAGTCACCACCACCGGAGCCACTGCTCTTGCCCGCAGACCCCGCGCCATCGGCGATGTCGGCGAGCGCTTTCAGTTTCTCCGTCTCGATGCACACAGCACGCTCACGCTCATAGTCCTGCAGCAGCGTCCGATTCTCACGCAGGCAGGCAAACGCCGCGGTGTGGTCGCCGTCGGCAAGCGCCTGCCAGAGTCTTTCGCTTATCGACGAGACCCCGCGCACAAAATCACGGTCTGCGCCACCGGCCTTCTTCAACTGCGAGTCCGTCTTCACCGGACTGCCCGTCCAGCCGACCAACAGTTGTAGCCCACCGAGGTCGGTGCGGGCGTCAATGCGAAGATTCGGCCACGGTGCCGCCACGGCAGCGACAGGATCAGCCGCCGCGAGCTCTGCGAGCGCCGTCGGATTCGGCCGGCGATAGAGCACCACCCCGCCATGCGCGGAGCACGCGATATCGCCGCCGGAACCAGCTGCACCAGCCAGAAGCGTGGCCACCATCGCAATCTTGTACACGTCCAGTGAATCCAGCTCCAGACCTAGGTGCGTCCCCAGCGCACGAGTCACAGCCACAGCGACAGCCCCGGAGGACCCCAGGCCATACTTCGCACCGCTGTCGGCGTCATCGAGGTCTGATTCAATGACGATATTGATGGGGCGCTCTGGGGTGTTTTCCAGCTCGCCCGCAGCAATGCGATAGACCAGGGAAATCGTATGGGTAGCGATGTCATCTGGTGCATCGATATCAATGACGCGCCCCTGCGGGCCGTAATAGCTGGAGTACACGCGAGAGACCGGCTGCGATGGGTCGGCACCGTGGCACCGAACCGTCACATAGCGGTTGACTCCTGCGATGACGGCCAGTCCCTCGACATCCATCACCGCATATTCGCCGGTGAGATACAGTTTGCCACAGCCGCGGCCGATGGACTCGCCTTCGATAGGTCCGCCTTTAGCGTTGCTCAACTACTCCCCCAGCTACACCAGGTAAGCGCCGGGGCCGGAGCCGGAAACCAGCACGTCAATATCCTCGAACTCTGCGCGGAAACGATCCGCGATGGTCTCGGCATCGCCGGTGCGGCACAGCACCTTCACGTTCGGGCCGGCATCCATGGTGGCGTAGCACTCAGTGCCCTCGTCACGCAACGTAGCGACGAGATCGAGAGCCGCCACCGAATCCGGATTCCAGTAACGCACCGGAGGAAGAGCCCCCAGCATAGTGGCGTGCATGCGCATGGCATTGGCCTCGGCAAGCTCGCCGACCGCCGTGAAGTCCGCAGCGGCGATGGCGGCCTTCATGTCCTCGATATCGCGGGGCACCTGCTCCACCCAGGCCGGGAAGAACGGTGATGTCTCGACCGTGCGACGCATGGCGGCACGGCTGTCAATCTTCTTGCGCCCCGGGGCCAAAACCGCCACGACCAGGGAGAGGTCCAGGCCGGAATCCGGCAGAGCCACTGCGTGGCTGGAAGCATCGTCATCGCCGGGCAGCCACTCAACGAGGCCGCCGAAAATAGAGCGACAGGCCGAGCCCGAACCGCGACGGGCCAGAGCCGAGAGCTGTTCCGGGGTGTAGTCCAGGCCGTAGGCCTTCGCCGCGGCCAGCGCGAGAGCGCCAAAACCCGACGCGGACGAAGCCAGACCCGCACCCGTCGGAATCTCGTTGGTGCTGGTCACCTCTGCGAAGCTAGTGCTGCCCGCACGCTCGCGGACCAAATCCAAAAACTTCTGGACACGGGAGAGGTCCTTGCCCACCATCTCCTGGCCGTTCAGAGTGCCCGAGTCGGCGGTGACGCTGGGATCGTCGATAAGCGACACCGTGGTCGTCGTCGGAGCGATGCCCAGAGTAAGGGACAGCGAACCTGTGGCCGGTAGCTGCACGGCCTCATCGCGCTTGCCCCAGTATTTAATCAGGGCGATGTTGGGATGAGCGACGGCGGTAGCGGTCGTGGTCACGAGGGATTTACCTCCACAGTCCAAGTAGCAACGGCATTGGCGCCCATCATGGCATGGCTAATCAGTTCCGCGTGATCGGCGGACTCTGCCAGCGCCATCACACAGCCACCGCAACCGGCACCAGTGAGCTTTGCCCCGTGGGCACCTGCCAGTCGGGCGGCAGTGACGAGATCGGTAATGGACTCATGCCCAACACCTAGTTCCTCTAGCGCTTCCTGCGCCGAGTCCATTCGATGCCCCAGACGGGCAAAATCACCCTTGGCCAGGTTGTGCACCGCGCCGTCGGCCAGCTGCCCCAAGTGGTCCAGCAACTCTTGGCCATGGACTCGGTGGGAATCGACGAAACCACGCACGCGGGCAACGGCCAGCGACGTCGAACCACGCACACCGGTATCCCCCAGCACCAGCCACATCTTCTTGGCCACCTTCAGCGGATGGAACTCACCCTGCTTGAAGTAGACCGGACGCGATGCACGGGCAACCGTGGCATCCAGGCCAGAGGGGTTACCGTGCGCCAGACGCTCAGCTTCCTGCACCAGGTCAAAGCGCTGACGCTCGGTCAGAGTGCCATCGGCGAGGTCACGCACTGCGTCGATAAGCGCATGTGCCACTGCGGCAGAACCACCCAGCCCTGCAGCGGGTGGGATACCGGAGCGGAGACGAACCAGCAGGTCGCGTTCGGGAATACCGAAGGTGCGCAGGCCAGCGCGGAGTGCAGCGGCGATGGAGGCAAAGCGCTCCGGCAGCTCGTCGATGTCGATGACCTCGCCGTCCATGGAAAACAGGACGGGAGAATCCTCCACGCGGTCAATCCACGCCATCGTGCGCAGCGACGTCACCGGCAGTGCGATAGCCGGCTTGCCGTAGACGACAGAGTGCTCACCCAACAAAATCGACTTGGCATGGCCTTCACCGAATGCGGCACCCTGTTCATTGGCCAGGGCATAGAACTCCCCGGTCTCCAATTCCTCGGACTTGTCGAGGCCGAAGTCGTCGACGCTGGCGTTTTCTACGCTGGTCACGAAGCTACACATCCTTTTCCGAAACCGACTGTGCGGCAGCCTGCGCCTCTGCGGGGCCATGGATACCCGGCACACCCGCAATGTCGAAACCGTACTTGGAGAACTTCTCCGCCCCGACACCCCAGACGTGGTTAAACCACTCCGTCATCGGTTCGTTCGCACGACGTTCTGCGAGCTCCTGCGGGGTCACGTACACCACTTCATCGACCTCATCGGGGTTGATATCCACCGACTTCGGATCGACGATGCCGGCGTACACGTGGTTGTACTCGTGCTCTGCCAATCCCGAACGATCATCGATGACCTGGTAGATAACAATGCCGATTTCCTCCAACTGGGAGACATCCGCACCGAGCTCTTCCTTCGCACGACGCTCAACGGCATCGGCCACCGGCTCCCCCGGCAGTGGGTGCGAGCAGGTCGCATTCGTCAGTAACAGTGGTGAGTGATACTTCGACTCCGCACGGCGCTGCAGCAGCATGCGTCCCTGCTCATCGAAGAGGAAAAGAGAAAAAGCACGGTGCAAAATTCCCGGTGGAACGTGTGCTTCAAGCTTGCCGACGGTACCGAGAACCCGACCGTCACGATCGACTACCTCTACCTGGATGTCGGCTTCACCCGGGGCAAAGCGGGCTTTAATGTCCTCTGGCGCATCATTCATTTCCACACTCCTGACTCTAGACTGCGGCCACAACCGCAGCTAACTCCCCGGCAATCTTGCGGGCCGATTCCGCATCGGCGGCCTCCACCATGACGCGGAAGAGTTCCTCGGTGCCGGACGGGCGCAACAACACGCGACCGGTGGAACCCAGCTTCTCCTCGGCTGCATCGATGGCGGCCTTGACCTCATCAGACTCCAGAATTGCGGCCTTGTTGGACACCGGCACGTTGATAAGAGTCTGCGGCAGCACCTTCATTACGGAGGCCAGCTCAGCCAGAGACTTACCGGTGCGTGCCATCCGCGCCATGAGGTACAGACCCGTGAGGGTGCCGTCACCAGTGGTGGCATGATCCGGAATGACCACGTGCCCCGACTGCTCACCGCCGAGCGAGTAACCGCCAGCGTTCAAATCAGCCAGCACATAGCGGTCGCCGACCTTGGTGGTACGCAGGGCGATATCGTTTTCCTCCATCGCCAGCTTGAGGCCGAGGTTACTCATCACAGTGGCCACCAGCGTGTTGTGGTGCAGTAGCCCCTCTTCCTTCATGGCGACGGCCAGGATGGCCATGATTTGGTCACCATCGACGATGTTGCCCTGCGAGTCCACAGCCAGGCAGCGGTCGGCATCGCCATCGTGAGCCAGACCCAGATCCGCACCGTGCTCCAGCACTGCCGCGCGCAAAACCTCAATGTGGGTGGAACCGCAGTTGTCGTTGATGTTGTAGGAGTTCGGCTTGTCATGAATAGCGACGACGTCGGCACCGGCGGCCGCGTACGCCATGGGGGCGGCCTGCGAAGCAGCACCATTTGCACAATCCACCACGACACGAATGCCGTCGAGCTTGGTGCTGACCGCACGGGAGAGGTGGAACAGGTAGCGGTCGAGCCCGTCTGGGGCCTCCTCGATGACACGCCCCACTCCGGTGCCCGTGGGGCCGGTCTCCGGCAGGTTGTGGAGAGCGTGTTCGATTTCCTTCTCCACCGCGTCGTCAAGCTTGGTGCCGCCCGCGGCGAAGAACTTGATGCCGTTGTCCGGCATGGGGTTGTGAGAAGCCGAAATCATCACACCCATGTCGGCACCGTAGTCGTCGGTGAGGAAAGCGACAGCCGGAGTGGGCAGCACGCCGACACGCAAAACGTCGACGCCCTGGGAAGCCATGCCGGCAGACAGCGCTGCGGCGAGCATCTCACCGGAGACACGCGGATCGCGGCCAACGATGGCCAGGGGACGACGCCCCGACGGATTCGTGCCGCTAGTCAGCACAGTGGCCGCAGCAGCACCCAGCCGCATTGCCAGCGGTGCGGTCAGAGTCTTATTCGCCAAACCGCGGACGCCATCAGTTCCGAAAAGACGTGCCATTGTTGCTAGACCACTCCTTGGGGGTTTTATGAGTTTTGGTATCGCGGACTATTGCATTGTCAATGCTGTATTACTTTAGCCGGTCGCGCAGGCGAATCCAGACTAGCCACAGGACACAATTGGCTGCGGGTCATAAACCGTAGTCTGAGTTTCACGCGATATTTCCGCGCCCGAGAGGTCCCGAATGACGCGTGTATCGGAAGTGGTGAAGCCCTGCGCACCCGACGACGGCTGGCAAGAGCTGCCACTGACCTGCATACGCTGTGGTTGCGTGTATGCCCAACGTCCACCATTGATGGACTCAACGTTGACCTTCTTCACACCCTTGATGCGCACAGTGACGTCGGAGCCAGTAGTAACGGCCTCGATGAGAATCGGAGTGTCGGAACTGTTCTTAAACGCTAGGTCGATTGCGCCCTCGTACACCGTCGCCTCACGGCCGGCCGGGTAACGCGAAATGTAGTAACTGTGCGGAGTGTGCGCGACATCCTCCATGCCCGCAAAGTACGAAGCATTGTACAAAGTGGTAGCGAACTGGCTAATGCCACCGCCGACAGCCTTATCCGCATGGCCGTTGAGGATGATGCCCGACTCGACAAAACCCTGCGCAGTACCGCGCGGACCCGTGTAGCCGTTCAGGCTGAATGTATCGCCCGGCGCCACGAATGCGCCGTTGACCATCTGCGACACCAGGGCAATGTTTGTTCCCGATGCCGAGCTGAAGCCACCGGTGGTGAACTCACCAATGACATCATCGAAGGTGGCACTTTCCGCTTGTTCGGTGGTGTAGGTGGCGGGCTTGTCCTCGTAGACCGCATCGAACTCGCGCTTATCCGTCGAAGTCACACGCTCGGCGAAGTCCTTCATAGTTTCATCCCACTTCACGGCTACGCCATCAACCGAGGGGACCACTTCACGCGAACCACCGCTGAAGCGTATCGACGCATTGCGCTTATCAACCTCGGAAGCAGCCAGCCCCTCCTCGAGGATCTCGCGTGCGCGGTCGACATTAATATCGGCGGCCAATCCACCGTCGCGCGGCACAAAGCTGATGATTTCAGCCATGCGCTCCGGAGGAATTACACCATCTTTGCCATCACGGCCCTTGGCAACAATGGGGCCCGACACCGCATCGGTGGCCTCTCCCTCAGCTGCCTCACGGACCTGATCCTCACCGATAGCCGGGTCGTGCGCGGTGGTCTCTACATCGATACCCTCCGGCGACAACCACTTGGCGGCCAAATCCCCGCTGACCGCATTGCGGTCGACATCTTGGCCGATGACCGGTGGAGTTGTTTCCACGCGGCCGTCGACAAGCTTGACCTCACCATCGACGGGAGCAATAGTCAGTTCGCCGACGAGACGGTCGACCTGCGGCTCGAACTTAGAGCTATCGATATCGCTGACCAAATCCAGCTCACGGGTAGTAAAGAAACTGCGCACCCAGGTAACTGGGTTCGCCGTCTGCTTACCCGCCTGCGCGACCGTCTTCTCCCAGTCGATGCTCAGCCCCGCCTCCTCGGGCAGAACCTCCGCCGTGCGTTCGCCGGCACGAAACGCCACTGGATGAGTGGAAAGATCACCGAGCTGCTCTTCGAGCTTCGCCTCAGCGTGATTCGCGCTCAGCGTGCTGATGTCAATACCCGCAACGGTAGACCCGCGCGGGACATGGTCCTTGTTCAGCACGTAATCGACAGCGTAAAACACACCGAAGAGCGCGAAGATACCGAGGACGATGCCGAGGAAAATCTTTAATCCACGGTGACTGGAGGAAGACTTTTGTTTGGCCACAGCCACTTACTTTACCGTGGAAACACTACTAACTAGATTTTTATTAGATTCCGCAGGTGTCCGGAATGCGTTTCTTGTTCTTCGCATACTGCTGGAAAGCATCGACCACGGCATTGGCATAGACCTCGGCGCCATCCGGGGTCGGGTGGATAAGGTCCGCGCGCAGCTTGGACAAATCATCACGCACACCATGACACCAGTCAGACACATAGACATTGTCGCGCTTCTTTGCCGCGTCGAGGACTTCCCTCTCCGACTGCGGCATCCACACACGATCACCGTACGGGTTGATGAGGACAATGATGCGGTCTTCACCCAGCGAATCGAGGATCTCATCCAACAGGTGTTCGTCCGATGCCGCAGCCGACTGATTGATACCAAGACCCAGCACGACGAATGGATCGAGCGTACCCGCCGCCTTCATACTGGCGATAATCTCTGGCGCAGCCGGATAACCACGAGAAACAGCCGCATCGATATAGATACCGGGCAGCTTCTCTTCCAACGCGGACGCCGAGGCGAGCATCACAGAGTCGCCGATAGCGGTGATCTGGTCACCACGCGGCATAACGCGCTTGGCCAACTCGGCTTCCTCCGCCTTTTGTGCCTGTGCACGGCGCTCAGCTGCCTCCTGTAGCTGTGCCTCCAAACGCGTCATCTTCGGCGCCGTGGCCATTCCCACAACTGCACCAACCACGACGACCAGCGCCAGCCCTGCTGCAACGCGCGGCTTCCAGGAACCGGCAAACTGCGTGCCCGAAAACTGCGACATCCAACGGCGGTAACCCATCCGGCGAATTGGCGATTCCACATTCTTGTACGACCAGTTCGCCAAAAGCAGCGATAGCGCGATGCCTGCGAAGGCAGCGAGGTTCTCATACTGCATGGCCTCATTGCGCTCCAGCAGTTCGCGGATGAGCACGATGACCGGCCAGTGCCACAGGTACAGCGAGAAGGAAATCTTTCCCAGCCAGCACAGTGGCTTGAACTCAAAAATCTGACGCACGGGTGAGACACCGCGAACGACAAGATAGAGAATCGCCACCGACAGCAACGAGGCGAACACCAACCCACCGCGGTAAGTCGCCGACGCAGTATCCGACATCATCAGCAGAACCAACGAAAGGAAGATCAGAGGCAGCGAGGCCACTACGAAAGCTTGGGCAGAACTGCCAAAGAAGTCCCGCAGCAGGGGTTCTGTGCGTGGCCAGGAGTCCGCCTCTGCGCGTGACGACGTCGATGTCAACCACAATGCGAGGGCCGCGCCAAACAGGAGTCCAAAGGCGTGAGTATCGGTGCCGTAGTAGACCCGCGTGGGGTCGACCTTCGGATCATAGAGCGAGACCATCCACACGAAAGAGGCAACCGCCCCAATGCCCGCCACTGCTGCCAGCTTGCGAGATGCCAGCTTCAAGGCGAGAAGAGCCACAAAGATCAATGGCCAGAGCAAGTAGAACTGCTCCTCCACCGACAGTGACCAGTAGTGCGCTAACAGCTGCACTCCGGAATCCGCGAAATAGGACTGAGAGCCCGCAATCTGCGTCCAGTTATTGACGAAAAAGACCGTGCCGAGAAACTGCGTCGACAAGCCAACAGCGGGATCCCCGCCGACCAGACCTGCGACGGCGATGGAAATAAACAACACGAACATCGCAGCCGGGGCGATGCGGCGCAGCCGACGAAGCCAGAAGTCCTTTAGATCGATGCGCCCAGTGACCGCGCGTTCGCGCACCAGAAGCGAGGTGATAAGAAATCCGGAGAGCACGAAGAAGATATCCACACCGATGTAGCCACCGGGCAGCACATTATCGAAGTAGTGGTAGATCACCACTGTGGCAACAGCCAGACCGCGCAGCCCATCAATGCCTGGTACGCGTCGAATGCGGAAGGGATGCTTCGCCACCGACGACGAGCTAGAGGAGCTCTTCGCGTCGGAGGTCTTGGTGGCTGTGGTGCTCACCGCCATACGGTTTCCTTCTTCCCATCGCACTGCAATCGCACTTTCATCGCACTGCAATCGCACCGCGATAAACGATTCTCGTGGCAGTTTTTAACGGATAAAAGTCTAACGTACGGGGCTTGTCTCAAAAATGCAGCCATGCCTGGTAACGGCGGACTTTAACCCAAAAAAGCACCTCGGCTTGCGTGTAATACGCAAACTGAGGTGCTTTTCGAAGCAGTAAAGCTTAACGCTTGGAGTACTGCGGTGCGCGACGGGCCTTGTGCAGACCAGCCTTCTTGCGCTCGACAGCACGAGCGTCGCGGGTGAGGAAGCCAGCCTTCTTGAGAACGCTGCGCTCCTCCGGGTTGAACTCGTTCAGGGCACGAGCGATAGCCAGGCGCAGAGCACCGGCCTGACCGGACGGGCCACCACCGTTGATGTTGGCCTTGATGTCGAACTGGCTCTCGCGCTCGACCAGGACCAGCGGATCCTTGATCTCCTGCTGGTGCAGCTTGTTCGGGAAGTAATCCTCGAGCTCGCGGCCGTTGCAGACAATCTTGCCGGAACCAGCGGTCAGAACGACGCGGGCGACAGCGCGCTTACGACGACCGACAGTCTGAATCGGGCGATCCAGGGTCAGCGGTGCAGCCGGAGCAGCCTCAGCCTCGGTCTCGGTAGCAACTGCGTCGCCGATGGAAGAGGTGAACTCTTCAGTGGCAGCAGCAGCGGCAGCCTGAACATCATCGTAGGAAGCCTCGGTGGCCTCTACGTTCTGGTTCTCATTGACGTCCTGTGGGTTGGTCACTGTGCCACCGCCTTGATCTCGTAGTTTTCAGGCTTCTGACCGGCGAACGGGTGCTCGGAACCGGCGAAGACGTGCAGCTTCTTGATGGACGCACTCGAAAGCTTGTTGTGCGGCATCATGCCCTCAATAGCCTCAGCGATAACACGCTCCGGGTGAACCTCGAGGGAACGACCCAGGGTCATCGACTTCAGGCCGCCCGGGAAGCCCGAGTGGCGGTAGCGCATCTCACGTTCCCGCTTGTTCGAGGAGACGTGTACCTTATCGGCGTTGATGATGATGACGTGGTCACCGCAGTCGACGTTAGGGGCGAAGTAAGCCTTGCCCTTACCGCGCAGCAAGTCTGCGGCGTGAGTAGCCAGACGGCCGAGAACAACGTCGGTAGCGTCGATGACGTACCACTTGCGCTCGATGTCACCGTCCTTCGGATGGAAAGTAGACAACATGACTCCTTTTAGGGTCCGTGTAGATTTGCCAGCCACCGTGCACACTGTTGTTATTCCCCGGCGGCCGGTGGAGACCCGAGGCAACATTCACGTGTGCGCACACAGTTTGACTACTCTACCTTGAGATGGCACTAGAACAAAAAATGCCAAAGCCAGTCTCAGCCGCAAACTGCTGAGACTGGCCTTTCCCCCCCCCTGGAGTGCTGCTAGCAAGAATACTTCAAAGGCAGATACCTAACTGAAGATCTCAATTGAGCAATGTCCTCCCCTCCCCCGGTTACATAGCTCAATCAAAAGTGCCTCAAGCAGGAACCAAGCTATCCCCAGCTAGCTGCCGCGCGGCGGTTAATATCCACCATTCGCTGGCTACCTGCGCTGACCGTATCCGCGATAGTCGTGAGAATCATATTGAGCTCCTCCGCTGCTGTGTCCCATTCACGCTGAGCCTCCTGGTAAGAATCCGAAGAGTCACCCTCCCACGTAGAGACCATCGGCGCGATGCGCTTCTTCAAATCTCCGAGCAGCCCGTTGATGGTGCCAGAAGTGGACCGAATGTCATCGGCAGCACCGTCGATGCCGCCAAAACTGTACCTAATTGGTTGCATTAAGAACCCTTTCCCCAAAAGGTGATGTGTGTTGTGTGATTCAGTGTTGTGGTTGTGCGATTCGATAAAACGTTTAGAGGTTCAGCAACGACGCACCCGCTGCTGCCACCTGCTTGAACGACGACGCCCCCTCGTCCTCGCCCGCATCGAAGCTGCTGGAATTTGCGCGGATGTTATCCGCGATATCCGTCAGCGCATTGGATAGACGCATAGCTGCGTCATCCCAACGAAGCATCAGATCATCGAAGCTGTCTTTAGCCTGGCCCTTCCATTCCCCCGCCAGACCGTCCACGACGCCTCGAATGCGACCCAGCTCGCCCTGTACTTCCGAGTTGACGCCATCGACGTCCCCCGCGGTAGTGGTCATTTGATCTGATTCGGCTGCAAATAGGTTTGCCACTGTTTCCCCCTTATTCGTGTTGAGTGACTGATTAACGACGGCATTTTTACCTCCCCGCGCGAGCCAGCCAGCTTCCCGCGTTAAAAACCCGTCATATTGTTTGGCGCGAAAAACCCCGATTCGGTTCCATTTTGGTTTTCCAACCTTTACCCCTGCCTACCCCCGCCCATCCCCCAGTCACTTTCTCTACGCCCCTTGCGTGTTACGGCACCGGCCGAGCGCTTACTACTGCCTGGTCGCATACGGGCCGTACCGGCGCAATAGTCCTTCCTCTGAACTGGCACCCCACACTGACTTGAGTTCCGTCCATCACTTTGTGATGCCAGAGCACTATCGAATTACCTGACGGCAGCCGCTCCTCTACGACTACGACATCGGTGCCCAGTACTTGTCTGCGTTCCGGCGCGGACTTTGTCTCATCCCCGGCAACGGAGCTGCTCAAAGCGGCGGCTAGATGTTCAAGCGCCATGTCCTGCGAAAGCGGGCTAGCGAGCACCAAGACGCGCATATCTCCGCCATCCACCGCAATCAGACGGTCTAACGGACTTGCCGAGTCAAGCTCCCACCCGCCGGGAAACCGAGCTTCCACGCCCGCATTGGTCAGTTTGACTATTGGAGCAGAATCGGGAACTGGTTTCGATGTGGATGGAGGCGTCGTTACAGGAGGCGTAGTTACAGGAGGAGCCTGTGCGTGCGATGTCTCACGCTGCTTCTGTCTCCCTTCGTTCTCCCTAACTATGCCGCCACTAATGAGCCATGCAGCAATCCCAACAATCAGAACCACCACCGTCAACAAACCAACGGCAGCTACTGACACAACTGTGCTTTGATTCGACGCTGAGCTGACTTCTGCCCTGGCTGCAGGACGCCGCCCCGCGAAATCCTCCGACGGCTCCACTTCACCGGCTTCAGCGTCGCCGATGTTTTTCAACCAGGCCGGATTTACGCACTCCCCGAGCCGCGATGCTGGGCAGTCGAAGACTAAAAATCCACGGTCGCGCAGACGATCGACTAGTAGAGCTCGCCGCGGGTTCGCTAGCCCGGGTGGAACTTCGCCGACGATGAACTCAATATCCTCCTGCCAGCGGGGCGGATACTCAGTGATACCGCGCCCACCACTAACTTCCACATCATCGGGTATCCCCTGGGGCGCATCCGGATACATGGTCAGCTGATAAGCCAGCGCAATGACTGTTTCCACCAATGGTGCGCTGTCGTTCGCTCCGACCAAATGTGTCATCCGACTGGCAATGTGGCCCCCGCTCAGACGAGTGACACAGACACGCGTTTCCTCTACTTCCACCAACACGCTATGAGACACAGTTGCCTCATCGAGTTCCACAACGGCGTCGGCAAGCGTCAGGATGTACGGATTGAGTTCGGTAGCCAATAGCGCGGAGGCCAACCGGCACTGTCGCACAGCACCCCAATAGCTGGGCACAATGACTGTTTGCATGCTCTCGAGAAGCGGTCTAGGGCCATGCACCGCCAGTTCTGCGGTGTCTGCAGGTGCCGCGAGTCCCCACAGGTGCCAGGTGCCGTGGCGCAGCGTCGGGGTCTGGGTGGTGGAAGAAGATTCGACCCGAATCATCAACTGTCCTCCTGGTCACCAGCGGTATCCAACCAACCCAACTGCACAATCTGCGGACTCTGGCCGTGCGCCACCCAATAGCCACGGCCCGGCGGCTGCTCGCAAGGCTTTACGCCGAGGATGGGGCCGTCGTCGCGTGTGCCGTCCATAACAAAGACGCTGGCACCCTGGTCCTTAACCGCACCCATGACCGGGTCGTGGAGGGATCGCAACGCCCCGCTGATTCGACGGGCAAAAAAGATATTGAGCCCAATGTCGGCGGCGTGAGCGATGACTTCTGCCAGCGGCTGCAAGGGGTTACCCCGCGAGCCGGCCACGAGGTCATAGTCGTCCACGATGACATTGATGGTTGGACCACTCCACCAATTTCGGGCCTTCAACTGCGCTGGGGTGATATCCGGTTGCGGGAGACGGGCCTTCAGTACCTCTGCCAGCTCTGCCAGCATGGGTGTCGCCACCGCAGCCGAGCCCGCATAGCCGGCCAGCCGCTCTTGGGGCACGGCCTCCATTAGCCCACGGCGGTAGTCAATTACGACGAATTTCGAGTCCGACTGCGAGTACCGCAACTGGTGAACGATGCCCCTCAACGCGGCGGTTCTGCCACTGCCTGCCGAACCGAATATCAGTAGGTGACGATCCTTATCTGGGTGGAATATCACCGCGCCCAGACCGGCTTCTTCGAGCCCCACTGCAATCGCACCTCTCGCAGCGGCCGCTGGTCGCGGCAAACGCGCAATATCAATCCGCCGTGGCAACAACTGGAGCTTTGGTGCCTGCTCACCGTGCGGCGCTGTCTCTGCAATCCGCTTAGTGTCTGCAGCGCCGGTGAGAGCTACCAGCATCGCAAACCCGCCCGGCGCGACTCCGCGTCCTGGGCTCTCCGGCACCAGCTCCGCTGCCTTGCGGTCAATCATTGAATCCATCGACTCCGCCTGCCGCAGCTCAATCCGAGTACCAATCAGGTCGCGAACGGCAGGTCTCATGTCCGTCCAGCGATAGGCCGTGAGCAGGACATGAATTCCCACCGCCAATCCATCTGCAACCAGCGCCTGCACATCGTCACTCAGCGCCGGAAACTCCGTTTTGAACGCACCCCAGCCGTCAATGACCAACACCGAATCCGGCTGACCCGCCGCCCGTGCTGCTTCCGGAGAGAGCCATCCATTAGTGCGAAAGAGCTGTTCCCGACGACTTACCTCACGACGCAAGAAACCAATCGTACGGCGAATAAGCTCCTCGTCTCCGCGGTGTGCAACCGACGCGACATGCGGCAACTCAGCCAGGTCGCTCAGGCCGCCCGCACCACAATCGACGATATAAAAATGCAGGTCACGAGCGCTGATACCGTCGGCTAGCGCGAGGATCGCTGTGCGTGCGGCAGTGGTCTTTCCTGACCGCGGCGCTCCGACGATTGCCACGTGCCCACCGGTCGTGCGCAGGTCAATACGCAGTGGGTCCTGACGCTGAAACAGCGGCTTGTCCACCAGCCCAATCACACCGGTCAATCGCTGTCGCGGCAGCTGCTCGTCGGGCTGAAGCTCGATGGCCTCCGGCAATGGTGGCAGCCACACCCGATGCGCACGTGTCGATACGTGCGACACCGCTGCCACCACGGCACCGAGCACCGTCTGCTCCGATGTCTGCGCAGGCGGATCGGCCATTCCACCATCGCTTGACGACGCACCGAAAGCCTCCCGCGTCCAATTTTCAGCGGTAAATTCAGCGACAGCTACGGCCTGGCCCTGCAGCCCCTGCTCTGCCCCAGCCGTCGCACCGTCAATAGGCTGCGGACGGACCACCGGGCCGGAAACATACGCCGACCGAAACCGCACCGGCTCGGCGGCAGCAGATTTGATATATCCAATGCCCGGGATGGCCGGCAGATGATAGGCGTCCGGAACGCCCAGCACGCTGCGGGACTCCGCGACGGAAAAGGTCTTCAACCCAATACGATAGGAAAGATGGCTTTCCAACCCGCGCAAGCGGCCTTCCTCCAGACGCTGACTGGCCAGCAGCAAATGCATGTGCAAACTGCGCCCCAACCGACCAATCGCAACGAAGAGCTCAGCAAACTCCGGGCGTGCGGAGAGCAGCTCTGAAAACTCATCCACCACAATCAGCAACGCGGGCATGGGTGGCGCATCTATCTGCCCAGCGCGCCGGGCTTGCTCATAATCGCTGACACCGGCGAAATTCCCTGCAGCGCGCAGCTGCTCTTGGCGCCGCGTCATCTCACCGCGCAGTGCGTCTTCCATGCGGTTGACCAGGATAAGCTCCTGCTCCAAGTTGGTAATCACCGCCGAGACATGAGGCAATTGATCCAGTCCCAGAAACGTCGCCCCGCCTTTGAAGTCCACCAGCACAAAGTTCAACTGATCCGGGCTGTGCGTAGCTGCGAGCCCTACCACGGTCGTTCGGAGGAATTCCGACTTACCCGACCCTGTGGCACCAACGCACAGACCGTGTGGCCCCATGCCGCCCTCAGCACTCTCCTTAAAATCCAGATAGACCGGAGCACCACCGTCATCAGCTCCAACAGGAATGCGCAGACGAGCACTGCCGTAGCGCGGTCGGTAGCGCAGAGTTGTCGGAGGCGGGTACAGCCCGAGCTCCTCCATGACCGGGTCTTCCGAGGTCTTAACAGAATCATCTGCGCTTGTTGGCACTTCAAAACGCGCCAAGCTCCGCCCAAGCACCTCCGCTTCTGCTGGACTCAGCTGATCAGGTACGCCAATCTCCTCCCGTCCGGACGCAGTTTCCGCATGCACAGCAGTAGCGGAAACAACCAGCGCGATGCCATGGTGAACCGCTGCCTCCCACAACGTTGACTGCGCTTCCACGACGGTCAGCAAAACTACCGAGGTCTCCGACCCCGCCGCGTCAAAAATCGGTGTCAGTTCAGTGACATCGTGCTGTCCGTTCGAATCCGCCAGCACAATCAGCACTGCAGCTGGCAGTATGTCGATAGCCGTGAGCAGCTCAGTCAGCTGCGCACACGTCGCCGCCCGCAACCGCGCTGGGCCACAGGCATCAGTAACTGCGGGGTGTCCGTGGTGTGGCGTCCATTTCAGCCATTCCCACTCATCTCCCACAACTGCAATCAGGCAATCCTCCGGATGATGCAGCGCAGCAGCTTGGGCGACCATTGCTCGAGCCAGCCCCTGCGCCGCGGTATCTCCAGTGAGCGCGATGATCTCAAAGGCTGACACATCTATGGCAAAGGGCACGCCCTCAACCTGACGAGCCGATCGAATAACTTCCCGCAGTGCTACGGCGGAAACCGGATCCAGTTTCTCCGGCGCCGGAATTGCCGGTGGTGTTACGGGCGTTGCGGGCTGCTGCGTTGCCACCCCGATGCGCAGCTGCAAGAAATCCGGGTCCCCCTTTCGGCGTTCGCACGCCCTCCCCATCGCCCCCAGCTGCCACAGAGTTCCAGGCCGAGGGTGGATAAACTGCGCCGATTCACGCTGCATCCTCGCTGCTTTCGCCACCGCGCGGCGAATACTGGACAAATGCCTCTGATAGTCCTTCCGCACCGGTGCCATGTCCTTATTTCCCGCCCCGCCCGACACCATCATGCCCACAGTGGAAAACACCATCATCAGCGGAAACATAAACGACATCGGGTTACGTCCCATCCCAGAGACAAACATCAACACCACCATGCCAACCACTGCCACGACCATGATTAACGGCATGAGTGCACGCATCAGCGGCACCGACTGTGGTTCCGGCGCTTCCGGTGGCGCATCCGGCGCGATTGTGCCTGTCATAGGCTGCAGCCCCGCTTTTCGGGTAGCCGAAATCTCCGCCTGTGCACTAGTCACAAAAATCCCCCCGCTATGTGTCGCCCCTTGTGTTCACTCGACGGCCAATCCCCCGACCAATCGGTGTACGCATAGCTTAAAACACACTCCGGATTCTCGCAGCGCATGACCGAAACTGATAGCGGGGGCACGCGCAGTTACTACTCCGAGTAGCGCTCTAGCGAGTTGTACGACACTCTAGAGGGACTAAAGCATGCAGAATTCATGGGGGAAATACATGCTGGGGGAACTCATTCGCGTGCGCATTGATGCCGCACACATGCCCGAAGACACCAACCGAGCACACGCAGACCTTGCATTACCGACCAACGTCGCAATCGCCGCACTTGTACCGGATATCCTGCAAATTTTCGATATCGACATTGCGGACTTCCCGCTGGCACAGTGGCAGCTACGGACCGCCACTGGCACGATTTTGCTTGCCGACGACACCCTGAACGATGCCGGTATTGCACCAGGCGAACGCCTGGTTGTTATCAACGACCCAGGTCCCGTGCCCAAACCTCGGCTCTTCGATGCCGCCGATGCTATTACCGACACCACCTATACCGACGGTATCGGGACGGCTGATTTGGTTGTTGGCTGTACCGCAGCCCTCGTGGCCACAGCTTCAATCGCAGCTGCCTCATTGAGCTTGAGCAGTACCGATTCCACACTGGCCGCGGCAATCAGCTTCATCGCGCTGCTGGCAGTAGCCGGTGGACTGCGCCTGGCTCTGTTGCGTAGCGCAAAACCGGCGATTGTCATGTCCCTGGAGCTGCAAGTGCTCATTCTGGGCACCTCTTCGGGGCTCTGCTTCGTTGGCCTCGACCTACACCGCATACTCACCGACTGGCCGCCG
Organism: Corynebacterium sp. 239_CJEI; assembly: GCF_001055995.1. NCBI lineage: Bacteria > Bacillati > Actinomycetota > Actinomycetes > Mycobacteriales > Corynebacteriaceae > Corynebacterium > Corynebacterium sp. 239_CJEI. Next base: position 63,884 of record NZ_JVOW01000002.1, read on the forward strand.
ACTGCTGCGATTAGTGTCGCGCTTGCCGTCATCGGTTTGATTTTTCTCATTTCCAACACCGGCGACGGCGACAACCGCATCACCGTTACCCTGGGCGCGACGAGTCTCAGTGCTGCAGTTACCTTCGGTATTTACGCTGCGGCTGTCGCACTTTTCCACAACTCGGTTCAATCAGGAGCGCTCACCGCTGCTAGTGCAGTCATCCTGATACTGCTGGCACCTTCCATCGCTATCAAGGCTGCCGGTATTCGCGTACCCAAAGTCCCTGCCGCCGGCGAGAGCTTCGATGACAGCGAAACTCCCGAAATATCCCACAACGCACCTAAGCGAGCGGGGTGGATTCTCGATGGCATCCTCTGCAGTGGCACCGGAAGTCTCAGCATCTTCACCCTGGTGGTACTTTTCTCCGGAGCCTATGCGAACAAGTGGTGGCCTCTAGGCATGGCTGCTGCTGTCATAGTCTTTTGTGCAATTCACTCCCGTGGCCAAGCCCGGAAAGTAGCTTCCACCTGTACTGCTTTAGCTGGTCTTGCCGTCATTGTGGCCGTCGCCTTTCAACAGTGGTTCGAGGGCAATTGGCCAGTCGCCGCTGGCCTGGTCGTCCCCATGCTTGCAGCCACCGCCTTAGCCGCATTTCCCGCGTCACGCATCTCACCTACAACGCGCCGCATAGCTGAGCTAACCGAGGCCTGCAGTATCGCCGTTATTTTGCCCATTGCGGCCATCATTGCCGAATTCCCTGAGTTCGTAAGTGGGTTCTTCCAGTGAAAAACCCACTTTTCATGAATGCCATAAAAACTCGTCTCACCGCCACGGCCGCACTTTCCACAGTGCTTATCTCGACGTTGACGGCGGCCACCGCAGTAGCACCGTCGGGCATCGCACCAATAGCGGCTGCCCAGAACAGCCAGGACTGCGTGGCCACGATGCTGTCGTCGGAAAGCGCACTGCATGAACCGACGGTGATCGAAAAAGCGCTTCGGTTTCGCCAAGCATGGCAACTGACGACGGGTGCGGGGATTACGGTGGCGGTAATCGATACCGGGGTCTCACCCAATGAGCGCCTGGGCGAGGTTCTCGACGGTGGCGATTTTGTCGACGGCAACAGCGGGTTCGTAGACTGCGACGGTCACGGAACTCTAGTAGCTGGCATTATTGCAGGCCGGCCCGGTGCCGATGGTTTCGCCGGACTGGCGCCCGACGCGCACGTGTTGTCGATAAGACAAACAGCCGATGGCGAAGGCAATTTGGAGTCGCTGGCACAAGCTATCGACAGGGCCGTCGCGGAGGGCGCGCGGGTCATCAATATCTCGCTCACATCGTGTGCCCCGGCAGGCGTAATGCCCCAAGGTGCAACAGATGTTGCTGAGAGCGTCGCACGCGCGGAAGTCTCAGGCGCAGTAGTGGTCGCAGCGGCAGGCAATAAGGGCGATAGCTGTCAGGACGGATCCGTAGCGTGGCCCGCAGTTCTGCCGGAGGTAATCGCAGTATCAGCAGTACAGTTCGACGATGCCGGCCAAGCACAACCCGCGGAGTATGCAATCACGGGACAATGGGTCAATGTCTCCGCTCCCGGCGGCCCCGTACTCGGTCCCGATCCGCGCACCCCCACCGGTCTCATAGACCGCCACGTGCTCGGGTCCGGGGATAACACCCGAGATCAACAGATTGCCGGCACCAGCTTTGCCACGCCAACCGTGTCGGGCACAGCTGCCCTGCTGCTGGCACGAAACCCAGAGCTTTCCCCAGCACAGGTTCGCGACATCATCCTTAATTCCGCGAGCCCAATTAGTTCCGGGCTCGGCCTTGGTCGCGGCATCATTGCACCTTATGACGCTCTGATTTGGACCACTGTAGACACCGCTGCGCAGCACGCAGCCAACCCCGCTGCCGCACCGGCTCCGCCGGATCTGCTTTCTTCGCAGGAGCGCAATGCACCGCTCCGGGCGACTGGATTGCTCCTGATATGCGCGCTAGGCCTAGGTGCCTGGTTGCTCTCGCGTCCCAGACAGCGGCCCTAGCGCCGCCTGCTTACTCAGCTCAGGGCCTCCGCGCAACGCGGCCAGCACTTCCCAGTCCACTGGTCGCGTGCCACCGCTATCGGCATTGGTTGATGCATTAAACCCGAGGGCAGCCAGCGTTGTGCGATCGTGCACAGCAAAGCGCATCCCCTCTGGCGAAATGACGTGTACGGCCCCATTTACGCTTACTGCAATTGAGCTGCGCTCACGGCTGCGACCATCCACGAAACCGTCGACGGCCGCACCCGAACCGTCGGCATGTGGGTAATCCACGTGCCGCCCCTCCGGAGCATGCTGCGACCACTGCACCAGAGCTTGCGGCCGTCCTGCTATCCGGCCGGCACACAACCAGCCATCAGCATCGGCAAACGTCAACGGCTTTTCAGGTAGCCCCGGGACTGCTGGCGCATTCGCAACGGGAACTGCCGCCAGCTGCCCCTCACTGGCCTGCAGAACTGGGCTATGCGCAGCTAATAGCTCTCCTAGCACCGGGGAGAGAATCGCGGCACCGTCGTCAAGTACGATAACGCGCCGCTGCCCGACCTCAATCACATTGCCGACTGTGTCGAATGGAGCGGCGAAGTGCGTGGGTGCGCCGCGGTTCGGGATTGCTGGTGCGGCCAGAATCGGAACCTCCGGAATCGTTCTGAGCAACGCAGGGCTGACAGGCCGGACTGCGGCGCGCTCCAACCCCAGCGCTCGAGAAACAGCGGCGTGCTCCGGGTGGTTGACATCCAACCGCGAGCGGTAGCCCTGCGTAATCAGCCAGAGGTTTTGGCCATCGGCAACGACGGCACTGTCCGAGTGGGTTCGGGTAAGCTGCTGCGGTTCCCCACGTACTTCTTCAAGACGCGCAAGTGACTCTGCAACAATCCACGGCTGCCCGAGGTCTTGGACCGTCCGCTCGCACAGAGACAGTGCCAACTCCGGCGCACCTGCACTGCCCCTCTTGGCAGCTCCCGAGGCACCAGAGCCTGCCGGCGCGGCCGGAACTGCGGGAGCGCCCTCAATCCCGACAGCAAAACTGATGTCCTCTTTGTCCAACTCACTACTGCGCACCCGTTTCGGCTCAGCAGGATTGCCCAAAATTAACCGCGCCGATGCGAGATTCGCGACTGGATGCAATCGACCATTGACACGTACATGCAGGCCCTCCGACCCCGATACGACAATCAGCTGCTCATTGGAGCTCGAACCGCCCTGCGGCCGCACCAACGACAGCACCGCAGTGCCGGCGGCCAGTAAAACCACCAGCGCACAGCCGATAAACAGTGCTCGCGTACGCGTGCGCAGAGGATCGTGCAGCATTCGCGAATCCGCACGCACAAGCGCGTGCTCAATCCGACGAATCAAGAATCGATGACCGCTGACCTGGCTAGGCGTAGTCGGCGTACGTGGCATGAGTTTCCCCCAAAACTATTCCCCCAAATAATCTCTACCCTGCAGAGTAAGCCAGGCCGCGCTACTGTGCGACCAGGGGAATTTTAGTGGGGAACATATTGGGGGGATTTTCACATGCCATTGTCATTGTGGCTACTCATTACAGCAATAACCATCACTGCAGGCGCGCATGTCCCTGTGCGCGGCCGCAGCCTTCGTGACCGCCTGCGACGCACCGAACCAGGACAACTCATCGGACTACGTCTCACACCAGGCCTGCGAAGCCAGCTAAGCGCTGCGGATATCGTCTCGCTTGCCGACGACAGCCCAGTGACCCTGGATGCGCTGTGCTTTTATCACATTGCGCCGGAAGTCCGCGGAGAGCATGCGCACCGCTACTTCCGAGCAGCCGAGCGCTCCGGCACAGCCCCTGAACCCTGGACACATCTGGTGGCAACTCTTCCGGTGGAAGCCTCCGCTGACCAAGCCCTACGCTTCCTCATCCACCGGCTGGGAACCCTTGGTATTCGCGCACGGCGATTGACGGCACCGGAATGTGCTCTGACTGAGAGCTCTGCGGAGGTCGTGCAGCTGCGCCGCACTGGACGCTCTCATCATGTGGCGGCGTTGGGACGCAAACCGCACCTGTGGTTAAGCCGACAACGTGACATCGCTATCACTAATGGTCCGGCGCAGGTCATAGGAGCCGGGAGCAGCGGACAAACCATCACAATGTGTCCCGCGAACTTACCCCGGTTGGAGGTCGACTGCGGCAATCAGGACATTTGTGAGCTGCTCATCGGAATGCTCTCCCTCGGCTATCGAGTAGGAATTCGCACGGCCCGACCACATTTCTATACTGTGGCCCTTGATCTGGGCGCAGTACTTCTCGCGCGAGCTGGAGACGACACCGTCGATGTGGTTGTTGTCGAAGAGTATGAGCCCGACCTGTGTACTGGAATCGCGAGAATCATCGAGGTCAGTCGTACAGGTTCGCCCACGGCAGCAGCGGAAATGCCAGCTTCGTGCCCTCGACTGGCGATGGGCGAATTCACCTGGACGCTATCTACCGCCCGCACTACCGATGAATTGCAGCCACTAGCTATGCGGGCAACTAGCGGTTCAGTCCCGGAATCAACGCACCCAAATCTGGCAGACCGCCCGGCGCCTGGGAGCCGTCAGGCTCACCCTGCTGCGCCGGGTCATTCGGAGCGCCATTTTCTTGGCCACCCGGCTGACCGCCTGCTGCAGGAGGCACATCCTCCTTCGGCATCTGTGCACCAGTGACATTGCCATTGTCGATAGTGGCAGCGCCCGCTGGTCCCGAGCACTCCAGAGTCGACGGGCCATAGGCCGCACAGTTGTAACCGAATGCGCTCAACTGAGAATTCGCTGGCAGCGTCTTCATCTCACCCGCCGGCGGGAACGTCAGGACCTCGTAAGTAACTCCCCCCGGGTTCCAGGACACAGCATTGGCGGGAACCTTGTTTCCCGTGCCGTCATCGACCATCGGAGGATTGGCAAGATTCACCTGGCAGGCCAAGTAGGCGTCACCGCTCAGATCGTTGAGGAAGCAACGTGTCGTGCCATCCTCCAACTGAAAGAGTCGAGTATTTGGGCCGTCCGCCGGGGTGTAATCCGCATCATTGACCTGGGTGATTGCAGGAGTTTCCGTCGGCGTCTCTGATTCTGTCGGTGTCGTCGACTCCTCAGTCGGCTTCGGCGGAGTCGAGGATTTAGTCTTTGCGGAAGAACTGACGGAGCGATTCGAGACTTCCGGCTTAGCCGGCTCGTCGTCTCCACATCCGGCCAGCGCGAAAGTCATCATCACACCAGCTGCGATCGTTGCCATAAATTTATTCATCCGCATGGTGTCCTAACCTACCCGACCATCGCTCCATCCCCTAGTAGCCGAGGGAGGAATTACTTCCGGAGAACTAGCTCGCATCTCGTCGATGCGTTCTGGCGTAATCACGTCATTGAAGGCGAAGATAGTTACTTCCCTATCTCGATAAACAGGGGTTACCCCTGGAGCTACCCAGAGCCCTTCACCAGGAAACTCTAAATCCTCCTTGGAATCCCAAATACCCGGGGGTGACAAATAGATGAATCCCACGTTCAGCTTTCGGGCTGAGCGATCGACATCGTTCACCCCATCCGGCCGGTCGGGGTCTGGAAAACCGAGGTAATCAGCGTGCCAATACAGCATTGAGGTGGCAGTCCACTTATTCGCCACTGGCCAGTCATAGTGCGGGAACACTACTGGCAAGTCATTGCGAGCGTACATCCAGCTGGACCCCTCCGGCGGATTGGTAAACGTGCGGTACTTATGTGCCTCCGGCTGCTCGGCCAACCAATCAAATGCCTTCAAGTCAGCCTTGGAAATGATTTGCCATTCCCTAGGGCTCTTGTAGGCGAAATCCGCAGCGCTAGCATTAGACGCCACTCCATAGACCACAAGTACAGCAGAGCTCACCGTCGCTAAGCTCAACCCCAGAACCCGCCCCGTCGATGGCACCTTTGACTCACTAATTCGAGCCGCCCACGCGCAGCCCCACGCAACGGCGATACCCGCAAACGCGGAATACAGGTACGCGGTGACCATCACCAACCGGTGAGGCGTCGAATAGTGAAGATCCGTATACAGCGCGAGAATATCGCCCGGCACGCCACCAAAATGATTGAGCGCGTGGGTCGTCATCAACACCGAAACAAACCAGGCCGGTACTACCCACACCCGTCGGCGCGAAGTATCTGCGAAAACCAAAAACGCCATCCCGATGAAACCAAGGATGATAATTGGCCAGAACGGCCGGAATTCCTCAGTGTGGCGAGTCAGCATTGTGGCGCCTCGATACCACGCATCGAAACGATCGAGGTCGTCTACTTCAGCACTAACCGCGCGCACATCCTCGGTCTGAGAAGTTCCCGTAAGCCACTGCGGCAGTAGTACTGCCACTGCTGGCACAAAGGCGGCTGCAATCACCGCGACGTCGTAAAGCTTGGCGCGAACCGCACCCAGTTCAGGATGCGCGGGACGCGGCAGGCGGTAGCACAACCACCAAATTGCACCGAGCATAACGACTGTAGGCACCGATGCCGGATGGAGCTCTCCGATACCGATTATCGAAAGCGCAGCGCTCAAGATGCGCTGAGGTGCGTGTGGGAGCGACGTAACAAAGGCAAAAACGGTAATCGCTAGCGCAATCGAGACCTGGTACGGCCAGGCCCCCACGAAGACCCCGACGGGCATCAATACCGGAAGCGCTGCGGAAACAAGCGCCGCAACCCCCGCAGCAACGGCGGTGGACAGCTTTCGGCGATCAATAATTCGCCAGGTCAGCGCCGCAGCCGCCGTGGGTATGGTCACGGCCGGAATGATAATGCCGAGGTAATTGACCGCCTCGGTGATTGGTAGACGGACAATCAATATCCAAAGCGCACCGAACGCATGCCATGCGGCGGGATAGTAGGACACCGCCTGAGTTTCCACATTCTGAATCTCGCCCATTCTAGTGGCCGAGGCCATGCCGTCTTCCGTAATCGAACGGAGCACACTTGCATGCCAGAGTGTGTCCCAGCCTTGCTGGATGGTCGCCATCCCCTCGGACATTGAAGCGATGCGGCCGATAGCGGTCCACGTGAGAACCGCCGCTGCGATGATGACTCCGATACTTGCGATTAGCCCATAGCCCAACTCGCGCCATCGACTTGCGGCGGGCGGCTGCGTCTCGGCCGACACTGAGCGATCGACACTACCGCGCCGCCGCCGAATCAAAGCGCTGCCGCCACTCCAGCAAAGCGCGAGAAGTAGTGTCACGGCCCAGCAGATAGACGCACTGACCAAGGTGAAGCGCACTTCGATAGCGCCGAGCGCCCACCCTGCGGTACCTGCGATACCAAACGTCACCGCAGGACCGAGGGCCAGCGCCCACGGAGTACGAACGCCGCTGGCTCTCACTACAACAGCGCCGGGGATTACGAGCAGCGCAACCAAGCTAACAATTGCCCACACCACTACCGAACACTCCTCCTACGGTCACTTTCTTCAGGGAATATTACCGAGAGCTTGTACATTTAAGCCTCGTCCCCATCTGTCCGGGCATCACGACGCTCGCGGGTCTGCTCCGCCCTGGCCGCCAAATCAGCATCGCCGGGGTAATCAACACCTACCAGGCTGAGCCCACGCGCCTCTGCCACCGGGACCAACGGGGAACGCTTCCCTTCACTCAACAACTGTTCAGTGAATCCAACCGCACGTCGCCCCTCACCGACACTAAGGCAGGCCCCAACCAGTGAGCGCACCATAGACCAGCAGAACGCGTCGGCAGTCACATGGGCCTCGTACAGCTCTGGTTCTTCCCGCGTAGATACGTCGAACCACTGGAACCGCTGTAGATCTCTAGTGGTCGTCGCATGTGGCTTGTGTCGACAAAAAGCGGCAAAGTCATTGAGCCCCAGTAGGGCATCAGCCGCCACCTGCATGCGGTTGATGTCCACTGACCGCCGCCAGTGGGCCGTATCGCGAGCACGGGTAGGAAGCGGGCCACTGACGCAACTAGTGACGCGATAGACATAGTGCCGACGTAACGCGGAAAAGCGGGCATCGAAACCCGGGGGCGCAAACGAGGTGCCCCGAAGCGTCACGTCCGCGGGCAATAGTCGCGCTACACGACGAACCAAATTACTCGGGTCCCCTGCGATAGAACGTGTGTCTAAACAGGAGACAGGAACATCTGCGTGAGCCACCTGCCCGGAGGCATGAACACCGGCATCTGTACGACCGGCCACAGTCAGTTGCACGGGAGTGCGCAACACCTTCTCCAAAGTGGATTCCAACGTCGCCTGCACAGTCCGCACCGGTTCTCCAGTAGGCTTATCGCGCTGAGCAGCCCAACCATGGAAATCGGTCCCGTCATAGGCAATGTCAAAACGCAACCGAACCAGGTCGGAGTCGGTGCTCCCCATAGCGGCTCGATCGGGAGAATCGCACGGGGTATCCGGAGTCGTTGGAGTAAGTGATGTCACGGTTAACAGATTGTAGCCGGGACCCCGGATTAGATAATCAGCAGTTTCCACCGCAGGGTCTCCGTATTGCTCTCAATGTTGGTGCGTAATCCGTCGGTGTAACCGGAGGCAGAACTGGAGTCGGGCGCTATGCACCGTCGTCAAGCACAAAGAACCCCCGGAAGAGCGTTCAGATATGAACTGCTCAACGGGGGTTCAAAGCTGTGACGGTCAGAAGCCGTCAGCGAGGGGAATTACTCCTCCTCTGCAGCCTCAGCCTCAGTAGCCTCAGCCTCTTCGGCCTTTGCCTCTTCAGCCTGCTTGGAAGCAGCAGCGCGAGTTGCGCGAGTTGCCTCAGCAGTTGCGGTCTCTTCCTCAACCAGAGCAATCAGAGAGATCGGGGCATTGTCGCCCTTGCGGTTACCCAGCTTGATGATGCGGGTGTAGCCGCCGTCGCGATCAGCGAACTGCGGACCAATCTCGTCGAACAGCTTCTTAACTGCGTAGTTGTCGTTAAGCAGCTTTGCAACGTTGCGGCGATCTGCGAGAGTGCCGCGCTTTGCCTTGGTGATCAGCTTCTCAACGTACGGACGCAGCAGCTTGGCCTTGGTGTCGGTGGTCTTAATCTTGCCGTGCTCGATGAGCTGCTTCGCGAGGTTGGCCAGAATCTTCTTCTGGTGCGAAGCGGAGCCGCCGAGACGGGAACCCTGCTTAGGGGTAGGCATAGGTATCTCCTCGTTTTAATGAAGTCGCGTCGGTGAACTACTCGTCGTAGCCAGCGCTTGCGCCATCAGTCCAGTCAGCGTCATCGCCCGAGGCAGCGTCCAAATCAGCGACAGCAGCCGGGTCGAAGTTGTTCGGGGAATCCTTCAGAGCGAGGCCAAGCTCAGCGAGCTTCTCCTTGACCTCATTGATGGACTTGTCACCGAAGTTGCGGATATCCAGCAGATCCGACTCGGTACGAGCAGCGAGCTCACCGACAGTGTGGATCTCCTCACGCTTGAGGCAGTTGTAGGAGCGCATAGAGAAGTCCAGATCCTCAATCGGAGTCTGGTACGCAGCGACATCCTCAGCCTCGCGCGGGCTCGGGCCAATCTCGATGCCCTCAGCAGCCTCGTTCAGCTCACGTGCCAGACCGAACAGCTCAACCAGAGTCTTGCCTGCCGACGCCATCGCGTCGCGGGCGGTGATCGAGTTCTTGGTCTCGACATCGATGATCAGCTTGTCAAAGTCGGTGCGCTGCTCAACACGAGTAGCCTCCACCTTGTAGCTGACCTTCAGAACTGGCGAGTAAATCTGGTCCATCGGAATGCGGCCGATTTCGCCACCGGAGTTCGGGGTCGCCGGCACGTAGCCACGACCACGCTCAACGATCATCTCAATATCCAAGCGACCGGAATCATTGAGAGTAGCGATGTGGTGGTCCGGGTTATGAATCTCCACACCTGCTGGGCACTCAATGTCTGCAGCGGTCACCGCGCCTGCACCTTCGCGACGCAGGTAAACGGTAGCCGGCTCATCGAACTCGCTCGAGAGCACCAGACCCTTGATGTTCAGGATGATATCGGAGACATCTTCCTTCACGCCCGGGATAGTGGTGAACTCGTGCAGCACACCGTCAATGCGGATGCTGGTGACTGCAGCGCCCGGAATGGACGACAGCAACGTACGACGAAGGGAGTTACCGAGGGTGTAACCGAAACCCGGCTCCAGCGGCTCGATAACGAACCGGGAGCGAGAGGAATCAATGTAGTCCTCAGTCAGCGTTGGGCGCTGGGAAATGAGCATTTTCGAAAATCCTCCAGGTGGCGACCGCTATATGACGCCATAGGGAATGAATGGATGCAAGCGAAGTTGGTTATTACTTCGAGTAGAACTCGACGATCAGCTGTTCCTGAAGCGGAATGTCGATCTGTGCGCGTTCCGGGGTCTGGTGCACGAGGATGCGCAGGGACTCAGGAACAACCTGAAGCCATGCCGGGACGACAGCGTCGACCAGGTTCTCCTGTGCCTCTTCGAACCAAATCATCTTCTGCGACTTCGGGCGCACGTCGATGATGTCGTACTGGCTTACCTGGAAGGACGGCACGTTGATCTTCTTACCGTTAACGGTGAAGTGGCCGTGGGAAACCAGCTGACGAGCCTGGCGACGGGTACGAGCCAGACCAGCGCGGTAGACAACGTTGTCGAGACGCGACTCCAGCAGGACGACGAGGTTATCGCCAGTCTTGCCCGGACGACGGTGAGCCTCGGCGTAGTAGCGACGGAACTGCTTCTCCATCACGCCGTAGGTGAAACGTGCCTTCTGCTTCTCCTGGAGCTGGAGCAGGTACTCCGACTCCTTGATACGAGCGCGGCCAGCCTGCCCCGGAGGGTAGGGACGACGCTCAAAGTTCATGTCGCCACCGACGAGGTCGACGCGGAGACGACGGGACTTACGGGTTGCGGGACCGGTATAACGGGCCATTTCTGTTCTCTCCTTACCCTATTCCTAGACGCGACGACGCTTCGGCGGACGGCAGCCGTTGTGCGGCTGAGGGGTCACATCCGAGATCGAGGACACCTCAAGGCCAGCGGCCTGGAGGGAACGGATGGCGGTTTCGCGGCCCGAACCCGGACCCTTAACGAAAACGTCAACCTTCTTCATACCGTGCTCCATGGCCTTACGAGCAGCGTTCTCGGCGGCCATCTGAGCAGCGAACGGAGTGGACTTACGAGAGCCCTTGAAACCGACGTGACCAGAGGAGGCCCACGAGATAACAGCGCCCTTCGGGTCCGTGATGGACACGATGGTGTTGTTGAAGGTGGACTTGATGTATGCGTGGCCCTGAGCCACGTTCTTCTTTACAACGCGACGGCCGGTACGACGGCCGCGTGCGGACTTCGGAGCTGCCATGTTTTACTTCTTCTTTCCGGCGATCGTCTTCTTCGGACCCTTACGCGTACGAGCGTTGGTCTTGGTGCGCTGACCACGGACTGGCAGGCCACGACGGTGGCGCAGACCCTGGTAGGAACCAATCTCAATCTTGCGGCGGATATCAGCCTGAACCTGGCGGCGGAGGTCACCCTCGACCTTCCAGGTAGCTTCAATCACGTCACGCAGCGCAGCAACCTGCTCATCGGTGAGAGCGTCGGTGCGCAGATCCGGAGAGATGCCGGTCTTCTCCAGCAGCTCATTGGCACGGGCGGGGCCGATGCCATAGATGTAGGTAAGAGCGACCTCCATACGCTTGTTGCGTGGCAGGTCAACTCCAGCAAGGCGTGCCATACGGCAATTTCCTTCCGGTTGATGCGGTGGTTTACTCCACTGCCATCCTTCCCAGACCCGGCTTACTCGGTCGGACGCCGAGTCGCGCAAGTGTTATAGAAAGGCTCCAGCCACCGTTGCCGGAGGTATTCTCGCTTACTTCTGTGGAAAAGCTTTCATAAAGAACCGCCGCGCTAATCTGCTGAGACACCCGGTCTCAACATCACGCGGCCGTCACCAGAAGCAGCTAGGACGGTGGAGTTTCTGTCTAGTTAGTAAATAAGCCCATAACCACTACCAACAGTGGTCAGGTCGATTTACTTGTAGCGGTAGACGATTCGCCCACGCTCGAGATCGTACGGAGAAAGCTCCACTACGACTCGGTCTTCCGGGAGAATACGGATGTAGTGCTGGCGCATCTTGCCACTGATATGGGCGAGCACCTTGTGCCCGTTGTCCAGCTCCACTCGGAACATCGCGTTCGGCAAGGGCTCGACGACGCGACCCTCAACCTCAATTGCGCCTTCCTTTTTAGCCATGTCCTCCACGTCTCTCTGGTGGATACCCGGGACAACCCCGGCACCAGTTGGGAAATCTCTACTCTGCCTGGTGTTTTAGCAGTTGCGCGCAGGAATAGTCATCACTGCAGCGAAACTGCGCCCACACCATCGCCCAACTTTACACGCGACCTGCGTTTTTTACCAAATACGACCACTCTGGGGCCGCCTGCAAGCGACGGCAGGCGGATTCACCCCACGGGGACAGAGGCCATCGCGTCTCAAGTGGCAATATTCTGACCTTTCGCGTGGCCTCTCACGCACTAGTTATTCATATCGAGGAGTCAAAATACGGGGGCCGTCCGCCGTGGCGGCAACTGTGTGTTCCCAATGGGACGCCGGCATTCGATCAGCGCTGACGACCGTCCAGCCGTCGTCAAGCTCATCGCTACCCCACTCGCCGCCGAGAATGAGCATCGGTTCGATGGCCAACACGGAGCCTTCGACGATGCGGGGGCCCTTGCCTGCTTTGCCTTCGTTGGGGAGGAAGGGATCCATGTGCATCTCGCGCCCGATGCCGTGCCCGCCGTAGCCATCGACGATGCCGAGTTCAATATCGTGGCGCAGTTCAGCCTCACGGGTGGCCGTTTCAAGCGCATATGAAATATCGGTGAGGCGAGCACCCGGCACCATGGCCTTAATACCTTCGGCGAGGACCTCCGACGTCGCGATGTTTAGTTTTTCGACATCTTCACTCAGCTTTCCGACACCGAAAGTCAGTGCCGAATCGCCGTGCCAACCGTCCAAAATTGCGCCACAGTCAATCGAGACCAGGTCACCTTCGGATAGAACTGTGGCCGAGGACGGAATGCCATGGACGATAACTTCATTCACGGATGCACAGATAGATGCCGGGAAACCTTCATAACCAAGGAAAGATGGCGTTGCACCCGCATCGGTAATGACCTGATGCGCAATCTCATTGAGATCCGCCGTGGTCACCCCTGGCTTAGCGGAATCTCGGCAGGCTAGCAATGCACGACCGACGATCTCGCCGGCCGCTTGCATCGCATCCAGCTCTCCCTCGGTGCGGGCAGGAACTACTTTACGGCGGCGTCGAAAACTCATCACGCTGGTTGAGTCTACTCTGACTCAGAAAATAGCCACCGGCTAGCCGCATCCCACCACCTACGAAGGCACCGCTACCCCAGCCAGCACTTTGCTTCATGCATTTTTGCATCGCGTTGCATGGGAATTTTTATGGATGTTCATTCGTGACAGTTAATCCGCAATCGGATTGCTACCACTTCCGAGCAATTTACACCCAAAGATGAGCTGCCCTACGATAACTGGCATGCATTCACTGTTGAAGTCCACGCAGATTGGTGGCGTTGTTATTGCTGCCAGCTCGCTTTTCCTGATTGGCGCATGCTCAAGCAACCCCGAACCGTCGCCAGCGCCGACTGTCCCTTCCACTTCCCCTGCCTCGGAATCGCCGGAGGCCCCTGGAAGCACCTCGGGTTTCATGGGCACCTCTGCACTGCCTGAGTCAATCCAGAATTTCACTCCTGATGCTGTTAAGGAAGCGGTTGGCAGCTGCGTCGAGTCGGATGACTCTAAACCCGTCATTTTTGGCAGCGAGAGCGTACATGGCTTCACCTGCGTAATGGCTGTTGGCGACGGCGGCACTGCGATGCTCAGTACGGCCGAGGACCCGGCCACTGTCAGCCGGATTAATGAAAAGGCTGAGTCCGTCGAGAACTACGTGCCATACGAGCTACCCGGCAAGCACGCATTTAGCGGCGTCAACAAGGGCTCCCCTTTCGTTATGGTCATCGACGAGGATAACCGCATCTACCAGGAGTTTGTTTTCGCGAATATTGATGCCGAGGCCGCACAGCCCCTTATCGACGAAATCATTCAGGACTTCCAGTAGCCCCAACCTGCAGTTCAATCCAGGGAACTCACTCAGCATCACCGCTCCGCTGCCGTAACGCTCTGATTTCGCTACGGTCGGAGCGCTTCTGCTGTACTCGCCCCCAGAAGAGTCTTCACCTCCCGCCAGCGTTACCCCTACGCCTCACTATCGCCCGCCCCCTTCGTCATCCACGTCCGCACCGCACCCGCCCGCACCGTTGGGGTCAGCGTCATCCTTATCGCCTTGGTTACGCTTCGCCCCTTTTTGCCGAAGTATTCGCCGCAACCAACGTCCTGGGTTATCAAAAGCGTTTGAATCTTGATTCGAATTCCTGTTGCCCCCTTCCGATGAATCATTCGTCTTTCGGTCTTTTCCTGGCTCAATCCACACCACCCGTTCCGTTTCGACAGGCTCCCCTTCACACTCATCCGGCCGCAACGTCCACCAGGATTTGTCATTCGACCGACTGTCATCAATCTTTCGATGCGTACCGGGGTCAACAAATGTCAGATTTGAAATGTCCGTTGCCCCGCCCCTCGCCCAGGACTCAATATGATGCATATCGCACATAGCCGGTGGCGTAGCTTTGCCCGGCGCGGAAGATCCGCCCTCCTCGCCGCACAGCGCAAGGTACTGGGCCATCGTCCCTAGTCTCTGCGCTCGGCCAAGAAACAGACTCTGCCCCTTGTCTCCCAAAACCTGCAAGAATGAATTTCCGGCCACAACCTTCTCGATCGCCTCAGCGATTGACATTCGCACACCACCATCGCTGATTGCTTTCCCCGCCCCCGGCAGCTTCCAACCATCCGTGCCTTGCAGCTTTACGCCCGCTATTTTCGCGATATCCGAAATATGGGCGACAGTGACAACCGACGTGGTGCCCCGCACCGGCTTTAAGGTCGCACCTATCCCAAAACCGGCATCGACCGCAGCCTCAAGTGCATCATGAAACCGCTGCTCTGGAGCGCGCTCATCCTTAGCGCCTTCCTCCAAGAGTCCACCCGGCCGCCCGTAGTCAGCCTGCAACCTCTTCAGCATCGCCGCGAAGTGCGGCGTAATCAGCCCCGTCAACCGACTCATACCGTCGGCTCGCTGCGGTCCGATCTTCACTCCCCGCAGCCGCTGCCTGTCCTCATCCGTATATGGATCATCCAATCCCAACATCGCCCGCAGTCGATGTGACAGCGCACCCAAGTCGTCGACACGCACCTGTGTCACAACCTCACTGGCATGCTCATCCAAGGCCTGCGCCACCCGCGCATGTTCTGATTTCGGGAGACCTTTGACAGCTTTATCAATCTTTTGAACCGCATCCGCCCCTACGACCCCTTCGGATACCTTGTCCCGCAGAGCAGGCATTCTTTCATCATCGCTTTTCGACGAAAAAGGCTCCGCTTCCTTCCGGAGCCGCCCTAAACAACTAATTCGCTGACGAGCCTCCGCACGGGAAATATGAGACTCTTCCGCCAGCCAAGCAACTTTCCGATGATTCGATGAAGGTATCTCCGGCGCAAGCGCCGCCAAGTACTCCGCGTCAACTATGGCTAGGCGCTTCCGAGCCCTCTCAATCAATGCATAGGCATCTCGCATATGAACTGGTGATAAATCACCGAAGCTCTCCACAACTAACCGAGACAGAGCTTCGAATTGAGTTATCAAGTCTAATATCTGCGACACCGACAGTGCTTGATTCAGCCCCCTTGACGGCTCCTGACCTTGCGGTTGATTAGGTCGCATCATTCCCCTCCCCTCGAATCCCCTAGAAATCGCTTTCGCTTTTACTTCCCTAACTATCCCCTACTGCATACAAATATCGCACACCCATTCGGGTACGTCAATACTCTTTTTCGTATTTCTTTTCCCTTTTAGCTCCACACCATTCAAGCCAACTAGGCCCCTTCCCGAGCCCACTCAACACAAAAACCGCCCTTCCAAACCTCAACGGTTCGAAAGGGCGGCTTCAGTAACCATCTACTACAGGTCAAACCCATCGGCCCGACCAACGCAAAGTTGCCAGAGCACCAAATACCGGCACGCCAGGAGCTTAGTTCAGCTTCTCCAGCTCAGCCATCGTGCGCTCGTTAATCTCCTCAACGGATCCCTCAGCGGCAATCTTGATGATCTTCTCCGAGTAGTAATCCAGCAAAGGAGCGGTCTCATTGGTGTACACATGCATGCGGTTGCGGATGACCTCTTCAGTGTCGTCTGCGCGACCACGGGCCAGCATGCGCTCGACGACGACATCCTCAGAAACGTCGAACTGTACGACCGCATCCAGCTCAGTGCCGAGGTTGGACAGCAGACGCTTCAGCTCTTCTGCCTGACCAACAGTGCGTGGGAAGCCATCCAACAGGAACCCCTTGGCAGCGTCGTCCTCATTCAGACGGGACTCGACCATACGCACAGTCACGTCGTCCGGAACAAGGTTGCCGGCGTCGATGTAGGACTTCGCCTCAATGCCGAGCGGAGTGCCTTCACCGATGTTTGCGCGAAACAGGTCACCGGTGGAGATGTGCGGGACACCGAGCTTCTCCGAGAGGATAGCTGCCTGAGTGCCCTTGCCTGCACCGGGAGGACCTACAAGTACGAGTCGCATTACTTCAAGAACCCTTCGTAGTTACGTTGCATCATTTGGCTTTCAACCTGCTTGACCGTCGTCAGCGCAACACTGACCAGAATCAGCAGGGCTGTACCTCCAAACATACCGCCTGTACCGGAGTTCGCGTCGCCAAGCCCCATATCAAGAGCGACATTTGGCAGAACAGCAATCAGCGCCAGGTACAGCGAGCCGACAGTCAGCAGGCGAATCAGGACGTAGGACAGGTATTCAGCAGTCGGACGTCCCGGGCGGAAGCCCGGAATGAATCCACCGTATTTCTTCATGTTCTCCGCCTGCTCGTGCGGGTCGTACTGCACGGAGGTGTAGAAGAAGGAGAAGAAGATGATCATCAGGAAGAACAGCAGAATGTACTGCCAACTGGACGGCGCCAGCAGGTACTGAATGACATTGCGCTGCCACCAGTTGTCCATGTTCGGATTCGACTGACCGGACTGAACAATCTGGGTAATCAGAACCGGCACGTAAATCAGAGAGGACGCGAAGATGACAGGGATAACACCGGCCTGGTTCACCTTCAGCGGCAGGTAGGTGGAAGATCCGCCGTACTGGCGACGACCAACCATGCGCTTTGCGTACTGCACCGGAATACGGCGCTGTCCCTGCTCAATGAAAATAACGCCGATGATGAGAATCAGCACGGCAACAATCACGGTGGCGAACACGACACCGGTGGTGGAGCGCAGAATGTTCGCTCCCTGCGCCGGCATACCAGCGGCGATACCGGAGAAAATCAGCAGCGACATACCGTTGCCGACGCCTCGGTCAGTGATGAGCTCACCCATCCACATGACCAGCACGGCACCGGAGGTCATCACAACGACCATCACCACGAGGTCAAAGACACCCGCATCCTTAACCAGCAGCGACTGCGAGCCACCCAGCAGGGCACCTCGGTCTGCCATGGCCACAATGCCTGCAGACTGCAGCAACGCCAACGCCACTGTGAGGTAGCGGGTGTACTGGGTCATCTTTGTCTGACCCGACTGCCCTTCCTTCTTCAACTGCTCGAAGTGTGGAATCACCACCGTGAGCAGCTGGACGATAATCGAGGCCGTAATGTACGGCATAATGCCGATGCCGAAAATCGCCATCTGCAGCAGAGCGCCACCTGAGAACAGGTTAATCAGCGAGTAAACGCTGGACTGATCTTTCGAAATCTGCTCGAGCTGCGCGTTGACCAACTGGTAGTCGATACCAGGGGTTGGAATCTGCGAGCCGATTCGGTACAGAATGATCATCGTCAGAGTGAAGAAGATCTTCTTACGCAAATCGGGATCGCGCAACGCCGCAATGAGACCGGAAGCCACGTGCATCCTCCCGAGGTCAAGAAATCCGCTTCTCCCACGCTTTTCCCGAAAGACTTACCCGCTTATCCGCCAGTAGTCTCCCGTTTTAGTTAAGCAACGCGGATGACGTATTCCTCAAACCTTTAATTGACAGTATTTGACGTAGTGAGTCTACCAGCGTTTCTCCACATCGTCGCAATACACCTCCATATCACCGTTAGTACAGCGCCCCGCCAATCACCTCTTTTCGCTTGACGACGATCCCAGCGCCCCCTCCCCTCTGAGCCCACGCCCCCTCACTGTGCCTCACCCAATTTTCCCAGACAAAACTTGAACAGTGTTAAAGTTTTGCTCTGTGAGTACCTACAGCATCCGCATGCGATCCAGCGCCGATGGCTGCCATATCTCTGGCGCTGAGCGTCTTGCACCGGCCGTCGAACTACCTCAGCTGGCTTCTGCAATGACTAGCCGTGCACTTCACCACGACAAGGGTCGAGCCGACACAATTCACATCACTGTGGACAAGGTTGAAGAGTCGACTATCGGCACCGTGTCCGCGTTGACTCCCTTTCTAGAGTCGAACCCCAGCCCTGAGGACGCACGCAATCTCATTGCTCAACGCCTACACGCTGCAGGCATACAAGCAGCCGACATCGCCGTCGAAATGGCCTATTCACTCACAGGTCTCCGCGGTGCCGCTCTCATCGATGCCTCCTCCGGTGAACGGCTCGACCCAAATCCTGCCCGTGGTGTACGGGTTTCCACTTTTGATGCCATCTCGCACCCCAGTAAGGACTGCACCAAGGATCATTTTCACGAGGCGCTCATCCTCGCATCTAAGGTTCACAGCGCCCCGGGTATCGTCGCAGAAATCTGCCTCTCCGATGACCCCTTTTACACGCGGGGATATCTGGCGCTGGACGGAATCTTTCACCGTATCCCCAATATCAAGGACCACGGCAGCACTCTTGGTACTCGCATCTTCATCGTTGAACCCGGCACCGATATCCCCGAGCTAATCGATTACCTGGAGAACGCGCCGGTCTACGTCGAGCTCCCAGCTGACGCCAGTTCCTCGCCGGACGTGACCGCCCCCAACAGCGACCTCTCAGCAATCGCCGCCCAAAGGAACTCGGCCTGGGCCGCTGAAGGGCTTGCCCGCACACTGCGCACTTTCGAAACCGGACAACTGCCACACAGCCGAATTGACGGAACCGACTATCTACTGTTTTCTTCTTCGGACTACCTCGGCCTGTCCACGCACCCTGAACTCATCTCAGCTGCCACCGAGGCAATTGGACATTTCGGCACCGGGTCCGGCGGCTCTCGCCTGACCACCGGCACTAGCATCCACAGCGCACTTGAGAATGAACTGGCGCAGTTCTTCGGTTTCGACGATGCCGTTCTCTTTGCGACTGGCTACCAGGCGAACCACTCAACCATCGCTGCCATCGCCACCGCCGACGTGGAAATCTTCTCCGACGCCGCCAACCATGCTTCCATCATCGACGGGTGCCGCAATGCCCGAGCTAACGTCACGGTCTTTCCACATGCTGACTACCAGGCACTCGACCGTCTCCTCGCAGCATCGAGCGCCCGCCACAAGCTTGTCATCTCCGACTCCGTGTTCTCTATGTCAGGCGAGGTCATCGACGGCCCCGCACTCGAGCGCACCTGTCGCCGTCACAACGCATGGTTGATGCTTGACGACGCCCACGGCGTCGGCGTTATCGGAGAGCGAGGCCGTGGCACCGCAGCGCACCTGGGCATTCACCCGGACATTGTGGTCGGCACCGCGAGCAAGGCTCTCGGTGTCGAAGGAGGATACGTTCTCTGCTCCGCACCAGTTGGCGACCTGCTACGCAATCAAGCCCGTAGCTTCGTGTACTCAACGTCGATGAACCCCGGTTCCGTCGCAGCTATCCGCGCCGCGTTGAAGCAGTTGGAGGCTGGGGACGTCGTCAAGCGATTGCAGCGTAATATTGCGCGCGTCCGCTCCCTGGTTGACGCACAGTCAGACCCCGCATCTGCAATCATCCCACTGCCCGTTGGCGACGAGGCCGAAGCGATGGACGCCTCAGCACGGTTGGCGGAGCTAGGCGTGTACATACCTGCGATTCGCTACCCGACGGTTCCCCGTGGTGAGGCAATGTTGCGATTGACCATTACCGCGCTCCATACGGACGCTGACATCGACCGACTGGAGCAGGCTCTGCGCCACACCGGCCTGCTGTAAGCGGGCGGTTTGCGCTGCCCTCCCCTCCCCTTTCCTCCCCCTCAATACAAAAAGAGCTCTTAACCACTTGGGTTAAGAGCTCTTTTGTTAAAGCTTAAATGCTTTAGGCCTCAGTGACAGAGCCGCCTGCAGCCTCGATCTTGGACTTTGCGGAGCCCGAGAACTTGGTTGCGGTGACGTTGACGGAGACGTTGATGTCGCCGTCGCCGAGGACCTTCACCGGCTGGTTAGCGCGGACAGCGCCCTTTGCAACCAGGTCGGCGATGGTGACGTCGCCACCGTTCGGGAACAGACGCTCCAGATCCGAAACGTTGACCACCTGGAAGGTGACCTTCGCCGGGTTCTTGAAGCCCTTCAACTTCGGCAGACGCATGTGAAGTGGCATCTGGCCACCCTCGAATGCTGCCGAAACCTGCTTGCGGGCCTTGGTGCCCTTGGTGCCGCGACCAGCGGTCTTACCCTTGGAAGCCTCACCACGGCCGACGCGAGTCTTCTTCTTCTTAGCACCCGGAGCCGGGGCCAAGTCGTGGAGCTTAATTGGTTCGCTCATGGTTTACCTACTCCCCCGCTACTTCTTCAACCTCGACCAGGTGACGCACAACGTTCACGAGACCGCGCACAGCCGGAGTATCCGGGCGAACGGCGGAATCGTTGATGCGCTTCAGGCCGAGGGTGCGCAGCGAATCCTTCTGGTTCTGCTTGGTACCAGCGGTACCACGGACCTGGGTAATCTTCAGTGCCATGGAAATCACGCTCCCTGACCTGCGCGTGCGCGCAGCATACGTGCTGGGGTGACCTCTTCGAGGGACTTGCCACGACGTGCGGCGACCTCTTCAGGGCGAACCAGCTGCTTGAGGGCATCAACGGTTGCGTGAACAACGTTGATGGAGTTGTTGGTACCCAGCGACTTGGACAGAACATCCTGAACACCGGCGCACTCGAGAACCGGGCGGACAGCGCCGCCGGCAATCAGACCGGTACCCGGAGCAGCCGGGCGCAGCAGGACGATGCCAGCAGCGGTCTCACCCTGAACCGGGTGGGTAATGGTGCCAGCAATCATCGGGACGCGGAAGAAGTTCTTACGAGCCTCTTCAGCACCCTTCTGGATAGCTGCCGGTACTTCCTTGGCCTTGCCGTAGCCGACGCCGACCATGCCCTCGCCGTCACCGACGATGACCAGAGCGGTGAAGCTGAAGCGACGACCACCCTTGACGACCTTGGAAACTCGGTTGATAGTTACTACGCGCTCGATGTACTGCGAACGCTCGTCCTGCTGGCGACGGTCGTTACCGCGGCCACCACGACGGTTGTTGTTCTTGTTGTCAGCGGAGTTACGTCCGCCTTCGCGCTTATCGCGTTCCGACATCACGCATTCCTTCCGTTGGACTTGTAAGTGCGCATTAGAACTTCAGACCACCTTCACGGGCAGCCTCGGCCAGAGCAGCAACGCGGCCGTGGTACTGGTAGCCACCGCGGTCGAAAACGACCTTCTCGATGCCAGCATCCTTAGCGCGAGCAGCAATCAACTCGCCGACCTTGGCGCTCTTGGCCTTCTTGTCGCCCTCGAAGCCACGGAGATCTGCGTCCAGAGTGGAAGCAGCTGCCAGGGTACGACCGATGGAGTCGTCGATAACCTGAGCGGTGATGTGGCGGGAAGAGCGGTGCACGACGAGGCGCGGTGCCTCGGAGGTGCCGCGGACGTTCTTGCGCAAGCGTGCGTGACGGCGGGCGCGGGCGACACGACGACGAGTCGAGATGTCCTTGCCTACCGGGAGGCGCTTTTCGTTGGTGTTGCTCATTACTTACCCGTCTTTCCGATCTTGCGACGGATCTGCTCGCCATCGTAACGAATGCCCTTGCCCTTGTAAGGATCATCCTTACGCAGACGACGGATGTTAGCTGCGAGCTGTCCGACCTGCTGCTTATCAATACCTGTGATCGACAGCTTGGTGGTGCCGTCGACGTCGAAGGTGATACCTTCCGGTGCTTCGATCAGGACTGGGTGCGAGTAGCCCAGGGAGAACTCGAGGTCCTTGCCCTTCTTGGCGACACGGTAACCGACACCGAAGATTTCCATCTTGATGGTGTAGCCCTCGGTCACACCGACAACCATATTGTTAATCAGCGAACGGGACAGACCGTGCAGGGAGCGGCTCTTACGGTGGTCATCCGGGCGGTTGACCACAATCTCATTGTCCTTCAGCTCAACGGTAATTGGAGCCGGGATAGAGACAGACAGCTCGCCCTTCGGGCCCTTGACGGAAACGTCCTGGCCGTTGACCTGGGCAGTAACGTTTGCCGGGACAACGACAGGGTTCTTACCAATACGAGACATTGTGTAGTTCCCCCTTTACCAGACGTAAGCGAGGACTTCCCCGCCAACCTTCTTCTCGTAAGCCTGACGGTCAGTCAGCAGGCCCTGAGACGTGGAGATGATAGCCACGCCCAGGCCGCCGAGGACCTTCGGCAGGTTAGTGGACTTTGCGTAAACACGCAGACCCGGCTTGGAGACGCGACGCACGCCAGCGATCGAACGCTCGCGGGACGGACCGTACTTCAGGTTCAGGGTCAGGGTCTTGCCGACCTTGGCATCCTCGACTGCGTAGTCCGCAATGTAACCCTCAGACTTGAGAATCTCGGCGATGTTAGCCTTCAGCTTGGACGACGGCATCGAGACAGAGTCGTGGTACGCGTTGTTAGCGTTGCGCACGCGCGACAGCATGTCGGCGATTGGGTCAGTCATGGTCATGGTTAGTGACCGCTTCCTTTCTCGCTGCGGTTCCTTCCCACCTCGTGGCTAACTCCAATGACCGCGCAAACAGCAACTGCCACACGGCAAAAGCTTAAGTTGGAGCGATTTCCAATATCGTGATTCCGGCGATTTAAGGGCTACTGTTCGCCAACTCGGTTCAATAGCCGAGTCAGCTCGCCACCCAGGTGACGCCAGAGACGATGCGAGGCGAGGGGCCTACAGCAAAGTTCTTACATTTTTACTGCCGCACCTCTTATAGAGGGCAGACCTGGTGATACTAACAAATACAGGCCGAAATGCAAAAACGCCGCAGACGGACGTTAGTCCGCTCGCGGCGTGAAGCCCCACCAATTAACAGTGGAACTCAATTCCTAGCCGACATGGCGCCGGCTAGAGGAAATTAGTAGAGCTGGTCGGCGATGATGTTACCCATTGCCTTTTCACCAGCCACCGTCGGGTGGTTGGTCATCGGACCCATCACCGGGTCTGCGAAACCGGCGACGAAGCGCTCATCCGGGTTCGGGTTGCAGGTACCGTGGCCGAGGGTTGCCTCGTAGACGTCAATGAAGCCGGCACCTACGTGGTGAGATGCGGAGCGAATGCTGTCACGGAATGCACCCTGGATCTCGCTGGCACCCGGTGCCGGGATCGGGAAGGTCTGGTCCGAGGTGTTCACCAGGCACAGCTGATCATCAGTGGCGTACTCAGGGTACGACGCCAGGACGACCTGAGCGCCCGGGGCAACCTGGTGGACGCGGTCAGTGAACTGACGCAGCGTCTGCTTGAACGCGGATGGAGCCTGGGGATCCGGCTTTGCGACAAGCTCGCCTGCCACGTCAACCCACTGGACCCAGTCCATGCCGCCGTACATCAGGACAACCTTCTCGGTGCCCTCTCCGATGTCGCCGTACTGGATGGAAGCCTCCAGGTATGCGAGGAGCTGACCCGGGAAGCCGCCAAGACCGTTACAGGACCAGTCACCCAGGGACTTGTTCAGCTTCGAAGCTGCAATCTTCGGCCAGTTTTCCATGTCGGTAGCGCAGTTAGCGACCAGTGCGTTCTGTCCCGGCGCCAGGCCACGCGGGCCGCCCTTACCGGCATTAGCGGTGAAGGAGTCACCGAAGGTAACGATTTGCTTAACGCCCTTCGGGCCGGTGTCGCCGATACCCGGAATCGGAATGTTCGGCATTTCCGGCAGTGCCGGCTGTGCGTTGGCAGCACCTGCACCCAAGCTCAGACCCAGAGCCGCAACAGTTGCAATAGCAGCCGAGCGGACGGCCACGGAGAAGTTCTTCATGTAGTTAATCCCTTTGCGTTTTAACTTAAGAACCGCTCTGTGTAGAACCACTGGCTCAATCACACAGAAGCTGAAGTCACTTAAGCCTTGCCCAAATTGATAACGACCACAATGCATTTTGGCGGCCGTCACTATGACGAATGGCAGTTTACAACGAAATCATCACAAACGCCTAACTTTCAACTGAGAAACCTTGTGGCTTTACTAATTTCCAACCCCCAAAAAGGGTCAACTTTCCCACCAGCAACACTGGTAACTTTTACGCAGGCCCCGCACAGCGACCTCACTCCCCCACGAACATAAGCAGTTAACAGAGCAGCAAAAAGCCCCGGAGGCCAAGCGGCATCCGGGGCTTCAGGCAAAAGCTACCGAAGAGGCAAAACTACTTCTTGAACGGGAAGCCCAGCTCGCGCAGCAGCGCGCGGCCTTCCTCGTTGTTGGTAGCGGTGGTCACGACGGTGATGTCCATACCGCGCGGGCGGTCGATCTTGTCAACGTCGATCTCGTAGAACATGGTCTGCTCAGACAGGCCGAAGGTGTAGTTACCGTGACCATCGAACTGCTGATCAGACAGACCGCGGAAGTCGCGGATTCGCGGCAGAGCCACGGTCAGCAGACGATCCAGGAACTCCCACATACGGTCGCCACGCAGGGTGACGCGAGCGCCGATGGCATCGCCTTCACGGAGCTTGAAGTTAGCGATCGACTTGCGAGCACGACGGGTCTCCGGCTTCTGACCGGTGATCAGAGTCAGGTCGTTGATAGCACCGTTGATCTGCTTCTTGTCCTGAGCAGCAGCGCCGACGCCCATGTTGACGACGACCTTGGTGACGCCCGGAATCTGCATGACGTTCTCGTAGGAGAACTCTTCCTGCATCTTGCCGCGAATCTCATCGCGGTAACGGGCCTTCAGACGAGGGGTGTAATTTTCGCTCATGCTTAGATGTCCTTCCCGGTACGGCGGGAGATGCGAACCTTCTTGCCGTCCTCATCGAAGCGGTAACCGACGCGAGTCGGGGTACCATCTTCGTCGACCAGCATGACGTTCGACACGTGAATCGGAGCTTCCTGAGTGACAATGCCACCCGAGGAAGCGCCGCGCTCCGCAGCGGAGTTTGCAACGTGCTTCTTGATACGGTTAACGCCCTCGACCAGGACCTTGTCGCGCTTCGGGTAGGCCTCGATGACCTTGCCCTGAGCACCCTTGTCCGGACCGGAGATAACCAGCACGGTATCGCCCTTACGGATCTTCACTTAAATCACCTCCGGTGCGAGCGAGACAATCTTCATGAACTTCTTGTCACGCAGCTCACGCGCGACCGGGCCGAAAATACGGGTGCCCTTCGGCTCGCCGTCGGCCTTGATGATGACAGCTGCATTCTCGTCGAACGAGATGTAGGAACCGTCCGGACGACGGGTCTCCTTCTTCGTGCGGACGATAACTGCCTTAACGATTTCGCCTGCCTTGACGTTTCCGCCCGGAGCAGCTTCCTTGACAGTAGCGACGATGGTGTCGCCAATGCCAGCGAAGCGTCGGGTCGAGCCACCGAGAACGCGGATGCACTGGATTTCACGTGCACCAGTGTTGTCGGCAACGCGCAGACGGGATTCCTGCTGAATCACTGCGTTTCTCCTGACCTGGTTGCATTGTGCGTCAGATTTCCGTCCTAAACGCACGCGGTCTTTATGTCTTGCGTTTACGCTTTACGACGGAAGCACCTGCTAGAGGTAGCTTTCCTATCGCTTTGACCTCGTGCTTACTACGGTTCTAGACCGTTGAGAGCAGCACGCAGTCGCTTCGCGCAACCTGTGTATTATGGCACGTTCGTGCGGGACAACAAAATCCCTTAGTTTCATGCCCCCAACATGGTTTATGCCTTGTGCGGCAACCCTATACTGAGACAGTGACAAATCAACATTCCGGGAGCGCTCAGACACAGCCAGCACAGACGCTGCCGGTATCGCTACTTGCCGGCTTGGCCTTATTATCCGCCGCCGCCCCGTTCGGCGCAGATACATATCTGGCATCCTTCGTGGAGATTGCACGCGAGTTCTCCACGACCGAGTCGATGGTTCAGCTCACGCTGACAACCTTCATGATTGGCATGGCTGCTGGACAGCTCGTCATTGGCGCTCTCTCCGATAGTTTGGGCCGCAAGAAGCTGCTTCTCATTGCGACTTTGGTGTTCTTGGGCTCGTCAATCCTCTGTGCAGTAGCACCGAATATTGGCACGCTTATTGCAATGCGCCTGTTCCAGGGGTTAGCTGGTGGCTCCACAGTTGTTCTGGCTCGTTCTGTAGTACCAGACCTCTTGACGGGCAAGGCATCAGCGAGAGCTTTCTCCACGCTGATGGGCATTTCCTCCATCGCCCCGGCAATCGCTCCCCTTGTGGGCGGTTTTCTAGGCCCCGCATTCGGCTGGCGCAGCGTGTTCTGGTTTCTCGCAGCCATCAACGTCGCGATGGTCGCGATTGTGATCCTGATGGTTCCGGAAACCCTGCCGCCTGAGCGACGCTCCACAGGCGCTCTGCGCAATCTCCTGCCCAATATTGGCAGGCTGCTGCGGCGGCCAGTATTTGTCGGCTACTTGTTGGCTTTCGCTGGTGGCTTCTCGGTGATGTTTTCCTATATCGCTGCGTCACCCTTTATCTTCCAGGAGCTGCTGGGGCTCACCCCTACTCAGTTTTCTCTCGTGTTCGCATCCAATGCAGCGATGTTGACATTTGTGTCAATCCTCAACGGCAAGATGATCAACCGGCTTCATCCCCGCAAAGGCATTTTAGTTGCCCTTACGGTCATGCTCGTGACGTCGATAGGCCTGATTATTAATGCCCTCGTCGGGATTACCTTCTTCACTACTTGGCTGTTGCTGTTCATTACGGTACCGATGATGCCGCTAATCTTCGCCAATGCCACGGCACTCGGAATTGAGGAGGTTCGAGATATCGGAATTGGCTCAGGTTCCGGTCTCATGGGCTTCACACAGTTCCTCGCGGCCGCCACGGTTTCCCCGTTGGTGGGGCTTGGTTCCAATCTTCCCCTCTCGATGGCTATTTCGATGTTGACCTGTGCATTGATTGCACTGACCGCGGTGTTGACATTGACGCGCGCCGACCTCCACAAACGCTCACACCGACTTCCATAAGAGCTACGCGCGCGAGAGGACTCCCCGCGTTTCACTTCACTGGTTGAGAATGTGCCCGAATCGGCATTAAATCGATGGTGAGGCCTCGTACCACCCGTAGGCATGGGGCTGACATGGGAGAAAGGTCCTGCCATGACCACGCATGCACATCCTCATGAACCACATAAGGCATCTGAGTCGGCGAAGCTCAACTGGCTTCGCGCCGGAGTTCTCGGAGCCAACGACGGTATCGTCTCCACTGCTCTAATCTTGCTCAGTGTGATTGCAGCAGGTTCCTCTCGCGAAGCCATTCTGACTGCTGGCGCCGCGGCCGTTATCGCTGGGGCTATCTCGATGGCCCTGGGTGAATACGTCTCGGTTTCAACCCAGCGCGATACTGAGCGGGCACTGATTGCCAAAGAAAAGGCCGAGCTTAAAGACTTTCCAGATGAAGAGCATAAAGAGCTCGTGGGGATTCTCTCTAGCTACGGCATCCCAGAACATATCGCCGAAGATGCTGCCCACGGCATCGCACAAAGCGATCCGCTGGCGGCTCACCTAAAGCTGGAATTGGGCATTGACGGTGAGGAACTTACCAACCCCTGGGCTGCTGCCGGTTCTTCGGCACTGTCGTTCCTACTCGGCGCCATCCTGCCGATGATTGCGGCACTGGTTTTCACCGGCCCCACTTCTGGCGCAATCGCAGTCACTGTTGTCACCATCGTGACTCTGGCTCTAACCGGCTACATCAGCGCCAAGCTCAGCTCCACGCACTCCGGCAAGGCTGCTCTGCGCCTGGTAATTGGTGGTGCGCTCGGTTTGATTGTGTCCTACTTCGTCGGTCTGCTCTTCGGGCAGGCTGTCGGTTAGACCGTCAAATAGGTGCCCGGTTAACGCACAGCGAAACTCAAAACCTAGTCAACATAGCTGGTCTTCGTCTGGTTCAACCAGGCGTAGACCGCGCCGATCCCCAGGCCACCACCTACGAAGTTGCCCAGCCACACGGCCACCCAGTTAACAGTTATGTGCAGACCATCGAAGGCTGCAGGATGCGGATCAGCGAAAAAGGCCAAGGAAAACAACGAGAAGTTCGCAATCACGTGCTCGAGTCCAAGCCCAACGAACACTGCAATAATCGGCAGAATCACAACGAACTTCGAAATGATTTCTTTGGCTTGAAGTGCACCTAGGACAGCCATATTGACCACGAAGTTCGCACCCATGGCCTCTACGAAAGCGCCGAAGAACGGCTTGGCCAGCTTCCCCTCAGTCAAGGTGGAAATCAGATGTGTGTCATCGATCCCACCGAGCTTGGCGCTCTGGCTGAGCACCAGCGCCACAATCGCCGCACCGATGAAGTTGTAGAACGTAGCGACGGCCACCATTCGAAAGGCCACTCCCCACGCCATGCGTCCGCGTGCGGTGGACCAGGACACAAACATCATGCTGCCGGTCGCAAGCTCCGCACCGAGCACCACAATGGCGAACAGCCCAAGCCCGAACAGGCACGCAAAAACCAGTCCCCCAGTGCCCGGAGCAACACCTTCGGCCACTTGGCCAGCTACCGCTGCAAAGGCCGTTCCCAACGTCAGATACATGCCCGCCAGGACCGCTCGAACCGCAAAACGTCCGTAGTCCTGCGTCATCAGCTCCCGTTTTTTGTCACCAGCCGTATCCAGCGTTTCGTATAGCGTCACCGCCGAAGCCTTTCCCTGCGTACCGTTAATTGCAGTTATTCGCATAAAAGAATAACGACAGTCCGGCACGGAATCGCAACCGCTTTACGACGATCACAGCTCCTTACCCCCGTTCAAGCACTGCAACCAGGAACTGAGACTCATCCTCAAACGGACGAAGATCCCACGTCGAATAACGCTGAATCACGGTGAGCCCCGCCTCCTGCGCAATGGTTTCAAAATCCGGAAAGTCCCATCCACGGCCGGCACCGAAGCCGATGATGGCACGACCGCCCTCCGGATTCAGTGCCGCTGCGAAGGCCCGCAGTACCTTCGTGCGGTCTTCTGGCGCTACGAAGGTCAGGACATTGCCGGGGCAAATGATGACATCGAAAGCGGATGCCGTGTCATCGTGGGGCGTGTTCTCTAGGCCGTCGTCAAGCACGTGGGGCAATTGCGCCAAGTCCCCTACCAACCACGTCGCGTCCGGGAACTGGCGCTTTGCCTCATCGATGAGATAGGGGTCGACGTCGACACCAACGACCTGGTGTCCAGCCTTCGCCAAGTAACCGCCCACGCGTCCTTGACCACAACCGGCATCTAGAATTCGAGCGTGGCGTGGCGCCATCGCATCCACCAGCCGCGCCTCACCATCGATATCGCGGCCCTCGCGAACGAACCCCCGCCACCGGTTGGCGTAGCGCCGGGAATGCTGCGGATCGGCAGCGATAATTTCTTTCCAAGTGCGGTGATTGTGGGTGCCATTGCTCATGGCCACCATTATGGCGCAGCTGGACACTTTTTATGTATCGGTGCAGCTGCGCACCGTGGGGTCTAAATCCCCAGTACCGACTTAGCAATCAGGAAGTAGATGATCAGACCGGAGGCGTCGACAAGCGTCGTAATGAACGGGTTAGCGAAGACTGCTGGGTCAATGCCAAACTTCTTACCAATCAGCGGCATAATGCCACCGACGGTTGCCGCGAGAGTACAAATACCCAGCAGCGTAAGGCCAATCACTAGGCCGATGTCCCAACCGTAAACCAAGCCAGCTAGCAGCAGGCCGAGAGTGCCAAGCAATAGACCGAGGAACGCGCCGACCCTCACCTCTCGGAGAATGACTTTGAATATATCGCGGGGTTGGACATCCCCCAGCGCCAACGCACGCGTAATCGTAGTTGCAGCCTGGTTACCGGTATTGCCACCTGTACCAATCAGCAGCGGCACGAACACCGAAAGAACCACCATCTGAGACAGCGTCTCTTCGAAGGTTTCCAGGACTTGCACAGTCAATGTCGCACCGATTGCCAGCACGAGCAACCAGACCACACGAGAGCGAACAATCTCAAAGATTGGCGTAGCAAGGTACGGCAAGCGCAGAGGCTCAGAACCGGAAATACGAGCTTGGTCCTCGGAGTCTGCCTCCTCCAGAATCCGGAGTGCGTCGTCCACCGTGAGCAGACCGATAACACGCTGCTCGCTGTCGACAATCGGCAGAGCTAGGCGCTTACGATCAGCGCACATGCGAGCCACCTTCTCTTCAGACTCGGTGGCCTCTGCGTAGTCTGCCTTCCGCAAAATCGCCGCAACATGGATATCACTGCTGGCGCGCATCAAATCACGAAGGCTGACCACGCCCACCAGGCGGCGATTCCGGTTCGACACCGGCAGGGTGTAGATGGATTCGGCATCATCCAGATGCTTGTAGACGGTCTCCAGAGCCTCCCCCACCGTCATATCGTCGTGAAGCGACACCAGCTCCGGGCTCATTCGACGCCCAATGGAACCATCGGCGTAACCGAGAACAATGTTGGTCAGCTCTCGCTCATCATCCGGTAGATCGGCGAGCAGTTTTGAAGCAACCGAGGCTGGTAACTCATCGAGCAACTCAGCTCGGTCGTCCGGTTCCATCTCCGCAAAGACTGCGGTGACTTCAGGATCGCGGAGGCTATCAATCAGGTGCGCCTGCAGAGCGGAGTCCAGCTCATCGAAGGTCTCAACCGCGGTGTCTTTCGGTAGCGTGCGGTAGAACAGCGCACGGTCCTCATGGCTGAGGCGGCGCATCTTTCGAGCGGCAGCCTTGGGCTCAATATCAGCTAAAAGCCGCGACAATGTCGCCACGTCGTGTGAGCGAAGTGAGGACTCCAGGTCTCGATCATCAATCCTGGTCACGTCAGTAGTCACCGAACTTCTCCCCTCACATAGCATAAATCCTCGCCAATGCTATCAGAGATACAAACCCAGCAAACTTGCACTGAGGGGAATAGAAACACGAAGAAACATGGCTTGCCAAAAACAAAACCCCCGCCACAGAAAACACTTGCGTGTTTCCCGCGGCGGGGTTCTCGTCGTAAAGCCCTGGCTGATTGCTCAGCTATCGGGTCTTACTTAGCCTTCTCGACGATCTCGAGCAGGCGGTAGTGCTTGTCCTTGGAGAGCGGACGGCACTCTTCGATGCGGACGCGGTCGCCCACGCCAGCCTCTTCGTTCTCGTCGTGCGCCTTGACCTTGGAGTTCGTGCGCATGATCTTGCCGTACAGGGCGTGCTGCTTGCGGTCCTCGAGCTCGACAACGATGGTCTTCTGCATCTTGTCGGACACGACGTAACCGGTGCGCACCTTACGTGCGCCAGCCTCGGTGGTGTTCATGTTTTCCTCACTCATGCTGCATCACCATCGGTTGGTGCAGCAGACAGGCCGAGCTCGCGCTCACGCATAACGGTGTAAATGCGAGCAATATCCTTGCGGACAGTGCGGAGACGGCGGTTGTTGGTCAGCTGACCGGTAGCGCTCTGGAAACGGAGGTTGAACAGCTCCTCCTTAGACTCCTTGAGCTTGGCAACCAGGTCATCGTTATCCAGCGAGCGAAGCTCGTGGGCGGGAATGCCGTTCGACATCAGTACTGATCCTCCTTCCGAACGATTCGGGTCTTAATCGGCAGCTTAGCGCCTGCGCGCTTCAGTGCCTCGACGGCAACTGCCTCGTCCGGGTAGGACATCTCGAACATGATGCGACCCGGCTTGACGTTTGCAATCCACTTCTCGACTGGGCCCTTACCGGAACCCATACGAACACCCAGCGGCTTCTGGGTCAGCGGACGGTCCGGGAAAATCTGAATCCAGACCTTACCACCACGCTTGACGTGGCGGTTGATGGCAATACGCGCTGCCTCAATCTGACGGTTGGTGATGTAGGCCGGCTCGAGAGCCTGGAGACCGTATTCACCGAAAGTCACCTTGTTGCCGCCCTTGGACATACCAGAACGGGTCGGGCGGTGCTGGCGACGGAACTTAACGCGCTTCGGGATGAGCATGAATTAGCCCTCCTTCTTCTCAGATGCACGCTGACGACGCTTGCCACCGCGACGCGGGCGGTCGTTGCCGCGACGCTGGCGGGCGTTGCCGGCGTTGATCTCGGACTCGCGACGGCCACCGATCACGTCACCCTTGTAGATCCACACCTTGACGCCAATGCGACCGAAGGTGGTGTGAGCTTCGTGGGTGCCGTAGTCGATCTCCGCACGCAGGGTGTGCAGCGGAACGCGACCCTCGTGGTAGCGCTCGGTGCGGCCCATCTCGGCACCGCCGAGACGACCGGAGCAGACAACCTTGATGCCCTTGACGTGCGGCTGACGCATTGCAGACTGGATAGCCTTGCGCATTGCACGACGGAAAGCGACACGGTTGGCGAGCTGCTCAGCGATGGACTGAGCAACCAGCTTCGCATCCGCGTCAATGTTCTTGACCTCGAGGATGTTCAGCTGAACCTGCTTGCCGGTGAGCTTCTCGAGCTGGCCGCGGATGCGATCAGCCTCGGAGCCACGACGACCGATAACGATGCCCGGGCGTGCGGTGTGGATGTCCACACGCACGCGGTCACGGGTGCGCTCGATAACGACATCGGAGATGCCGGCGCGCTCAAGACCGGTGGACAGCAGATCGCGGATCTTGATGTCCTCGGCCAGGTAGTCAGCGTACTGCTTGTCGGCGTACCAGCGGGACTTCCAGTCGCTGGAAATACCGAGGCGAAGACCGTGTGGATGGATCTTCTGTCCCACTATCGGTCACCTTCCTTCTGGCTCTCGACGACCACGGTGATGTGGCTGGTGCGCTTGCGGACGTGGAAAGCACGGCCCTGCGCACGCGGGCGGAAGCGCTTCATGGTCGGTCCCTCGTTGGCGTAAGCCTCGGAGATGACCAGAGTACGACGGTCCAGGCCGAAGTTGTTCTCAGCGTTTGCAGCTGCAGACGCAACAACCTTGGCAACTGGATCAGCAGCACCCTGCGGAGCGTACTCCAGGATGTTAAGTGCCTCGTCGACGGACTTACCGCGAACGGTGTCCAGGACGCGACGTGCCTTCATCGGAGTAACGCGGACGAAGCGCGCAGTTGCGCGTGCAGAAGTAATGTCGTTGCTCATGGCTTATCGACGTCCCTTCTTGTCATCCTTGACGTGACCCTTGAAGGTCTTGGTCGGGGCGAATTCGCCCAACTTGTGGCCGACCATAGAGTCATCCACGAACACCGGCACGTGCTTGCGACCGTCGTGAACGGCGAAGGTGTGGCCGATGAAATCGGGGAGAATCGTGGAGCGGCGAGACCAGGTCTTGATGACCTGCTTGGTGCCCTTCTCGTTCTGTGCATCGACCTTCGCGAGGAGGTGCTCATCGACGAACGGGCCCTTCTTAAGGCTGCGTGGCATTCTCAGTTCCCTCCTTAGCGCTTCTTATTCTTGTTGGTACGACGGCGACGAACGATCAGCTGGTCGCTCGGGCGGTTCGGCTTACGGGTGCGGCCTTCCTTCTGGCCCCACGGGGAAACCGGGTGGCGACCACCGGAGGTCTTACCCTCACCACCACCGTGCGGGTGGTCGACCGGGTTCATGACAACACCGCGGACAGTCGGGCGCCAGCCCTTCCAGCGCATACGGCCGGCCTTGCCCCAACGGATGTTGATCTGATCCTGGTTTCCGACCTCACCGACGGTTGCACGGCAACGTGCGTCGACGCGACGAATCTCAGAGGACGGCATACGCAGAACTGCGTACTTGCCTTCCTTACCGAGAAGCTGAATAGAAGCACCAGCAGAACGTGCCAGCTGTGCGCCAGCACCCGGCTTGAGTTCCACGCAGTGAATGGTGGAACCAGTCGGGATGTTGCGCAGCGGCAGGTTGTTACCAACCTTGATGTCGGCGTTAGCGCCGGACTCAACGATGGCACCCTGCTTCAGGTTCTTCGGAGCGATGATGTAGCGCTTCTCACCGTCTGCGTAGTGCAGCAGTGCGATGTTGGCGGTACGGTTCGGGTCGTACTCGATGTGAGCGACCTTTGCCGGAATGCCGTCCTTGTCATTACGACGGAAGTCGATGACACGGTACTGGCGCTTGTGTCCGCCACCCTTGTGGCGAGTGGTGATGTGACCGTGAACGTTACGGCCACCGGTCTTCGACAGCGGGCGCAGCAGAGACTTCTCAGGAGTCGAGCGAGTAATCTCGCTGAACTCGGAGACGGAGCTCTGGCGGCGACCCGGCGTAGTCGGCTTGTACTTACGAATAGCCATACTTTTGCTCTTCCTTAACTTCCTCGTCGGCTAGCGGCTAGGCTGCCGAACCGCCGAAGATGTCGATGGGATCGCTGCCGGCCGCGAGAGTCACGTAGGCGCGCTTGGTGTTCTTGCGCTTGCCATAGCCGGTGCGGGAACGCTTGCGCTTGCCCTCACGGTTGAGGGTGTTGACGGAAGCGACCTTGGCACCGAAAATCTCCTGGACCGCGATCTTGATCTGGGTCTTGTTAGCGTCGGTGTGGACCAGGAACGTGTAAACGCCCTGCTCCATGAGTCCGTAGGACTTCTCAGACACTACCGGTGCAACAATGATGTCGCGGGGATCTGCGATGGTAGCCATTACTTCTCCTCCTTACCGGCGGTGCGAGTGATGAAGTCATTGAGTGCCTGAACGGCGAAGATGACGTCATCGGCCTTCAGAACGTCGTAGGTGTTCAGCTGATCCTCAGACAGGATGTGGACACCTGGCAGGTTACGAACCGACTTCCACGAGTTGACGTCCTCGCGCGGCAGAACGACGAGCACGTTGCGGCGCTCAGTCAAACGCTCGACGAAAGTACGAGCTGCCTTGGTGGACGGGGTCTGGCCTGGGACCAGTTCCTCGACAACGTGGATGCGGTCATGGCGAGCACGGTCAGAGAGTGCGCCGCGCAGAGCAGCTGCAATCATCTTCTTCGGGGTGCGCTGGCTGTAATCGCGCGGCACCGGGCCGTGGACAACGCCACCGCCGGTCCAGTGCGGAGCACGGATCGAACCCTGACGAGCGCGACCGGTACCCTTCTGGCGCCACGGCTTGCGGCCACCGCCGCGAACCTCACCGCGGGTCTTGACCTTGTGGGTGCCCTGACGAGCTGCTGCACGCTGTGCGACAACAACCTGGTGCATCAGGGCGATGGACACCTCCGCGTCGAACACGGAAGCAGGAAGCTCAACCGAACCGTTCACGCCGCCTTCAGCGGTGTGTACGTCTAGCTTGAGGTTGGTCATGCGTGAGCACCACCCTTCGTGGCAGTCTTAACAACCAGCAGGCCGCCGCGTGCACCCGGAACTGCGCCCTTGATGAGCAGCAGGTTCGCGTCAGCGTCAACCTTCTGGATCTTCAGGTTCTGGGTCGTGACCCGGTCGTTACCCATGCGGCCTGCCATGCGCTTGCCCTTGAAGACGCGTCCTGGCGTGGCGCAGGCGCCAATGCCACCAACACGACGGTGAGCAGCCTGGTTACCGTGAGCGGCACCCTGGCCAGCAAAGCCGTGGCGCTTCATACCACCGGCGAAGCCGTGGCCCTTAGAGGTACCAGTGACGTCGACGTACTCAATTTCGCCGAAGATGTCGACACCAACGGACTGGCCGACCTCGTAAGAGGAAGCGTCCGGGGTGCGAATCTCAACGCTGTGGCGACGCGGGGTCACACCGGCCTTCTTGAAGTGGCCGGCCTCCGGCTTGTTGACCTTACGCGGGTCAATTTCGCCGTATGCAATCTGGACGGCGTCGTAGCCGTCGGTTTCCTTAGTGCGCACCTGAGTCACTACGCACGGCCCAGCCTCAACGACGGTAACCGGAACAACGCGGTTCTCCTCGTCGAAGATCTGAGTCATACCGAGCTTCGTGCCCAGGATGCCCTTGATCTCGTTTTCACTCATTTATCTTGTCTCCGCTACCAAAAGTCCAGGATCACTGAATGTTCACATCGACACTTGCCGGAAGGTCAATGCGCATAAGTGCATCGACTGTCTTCGGCGTTGGATCGAGAATGTCGATCAGACGCTTGTGAGTGCGCATCTCGAAGTGCTCGCGCGAGTCCTTGTACTTGTGCGGCGAACGGATAACGCAGTAAACGTTCTTTTCGGTTGGCAACGGCACCGGGCCAACGACGCGTGCACCCGTACGGGTAACGGTCTCCACGATCTTTCGCGCAGAAGCGTCGATAGCCTCGTGGTCGTAGGCCTTGAGCCTGATGCGGATCTTCTGTCCGGCCACGCTTGTCCTCTCCTCGGTCGGCGCGCCCCAATTAAAGGGGCGTCGACCCTGTCAATGTTTCTCGACGCCGTCAGCAACTATGGCCAGCGCCAGAAATCAAAACTGGGTTGTGCATTACTTCAAAGCGATTTCGTCTTCGATCGTCATGGCAAATTAACTTATGGCCATGACCCGAGCGGACGAATAACGCCTTGCACTCAAATCCCAGTGGAAAACAAGTCCCCCTCGTGGGGCTCTTCATTTTGCCTACTGCCGCTGTTAATTTGCCATGCCACCTCCGACCCCCGCGGTCGGGCGTGTCGCCCGTTTTCTCCGTGAGGCACGATTGGGAAGAAACTTCCCTACGTGGTCATGCTCGCCTTACCATAGGCGCTAAATCCAATTTCGTACTGGTTCCCAGCTGGGCCTGATACAACAATTGGCGCGAACGCCTTTGTTAAAGCAACCTCCGTATTAAAGCACGTCCGGGCTACGAATGTAAAATCACGATTCCAAAGTGCAACGTACATCACACCCATTACGGCACAGTCTGCTTGACGACGGCTATTGCGCCGCCCCGCCCGGTCTAGTGTCGGCTATGTACAGATACAAAAAATCCCGACTTCCGCTTACGCGGAGTCGGGATTCTTCTAAGACTTAAGTTAAAGCATTTCCCCTATAGGGAAAAGACTTACTTAACGATCTTGGTAACGCGGCCAGCGCCGACGGTGCGGCCACCCTCGCGGATAGCGAAGCGCAGGCCCTCGTCCATTGCGACCGGCTGGATCAGCTTGACAGACATGTCAACGTTGTCGCCCGGCATGACCATCTCGACACCTTCCGGCAGGGAAACGACGCCGGTGACGTCGGTGGTGCGGAAGTAGAACTGCGGACGGTAGTTGTCGAAGAACGGGGTGTGACGGCCGCCCTCATCCTTGGACAGGATGTAGACGGAACCCTCGAACTCGGTGTGCGGGGTGTAAGCGCCCGGCTTAGCAACGATCTGACCGCGCTCGATGTCCTCACGCTTGGTACCGCGGAGCAGCAGACCACAGTTGTCGCCAGCCTCAGCGGAATCCAGCAGCTTGCGGAACATCTCGATACCGGTAACGGTGGTCTTCTGGGACTTCTCCTTGATGCCCAGAATCTCGACCTCGTCGTTAACGTTCAGAACGCCGCGCTCAACACGACCGGTAGCAACGGTGCCGCGACCGGTAATGGTGAAGATGTCCTCAATCGGCATCAGGAACGGCTTGTCGGTCTCGCGAACCGGATCCGGGATGTTCTCGTCGCAAGCTTCCATCAGCTCGAGGATGGAGTTGACCCACTTCTCTTCGCCCTCAAGAGCCTTCAGAGCGGAGATGTGGACGATCGGAGCTTCCTCGTCGTAGTCCTGCTCAGCCAGCAGCTCGCGGACCTCCATCTCGACGAGCTCGATGATCTCTTCGTCGTCGACCATGTCGCACTTGTTCAGTGCAACGAGGATGTACGGAACGCCAACCTGGCGAGCCAGCAGAACGTGCTCGCGGGTCTGCGGCATCGGGCCGTCAGTAGCAGCGACAACCAGGATTGCGCCGTCCATCTGAGCAGCACCGGTAATCATGTTCTTGATGTAGTCGGCGTGGCCCGGGGCATCGACGTGAGCGTAGTGGCGCTTCTCCGTCTGGTACTCAACGTGGGAAACGTTGATGGTAATGCCACGTTCCTTCTCTTCCGGTGCCTTATCGATGGCATCGTAAGCGAACGACTCGTTCAGGTCCGGGAACTTGTCAGCCAGAACCTTGGTGATAGCGGCGGTAGTGGTGGTCTTACCGTGGTCAACGTGACCAATGGTACCGATGTTGACGTGCGGCTTCGTACGCTCGAACTTCGCCTTTGCCACTTTTAGTCCTCCTGGAGGTCTAGGTGGCCACGACTCTCGCAGCCACAATTTTGTGGTCACTCAATCCGCCTTCACAAGCATCAGAAGCCTTGAAGCTGTTCGCTTCCGACTTCGGAACGTGCGCGCGCAAAAGAGCACTATTCTTTCACTGTGCCAGTTACTCGATACTAGGGCAGGATACTGGAGTTTTCCAAACCAGACCAACCCCCTAGTTAAGGGTGGGTAACGGCCAGCAACTCACATCGTCATTTACCTGCATAAATGCTAGATATTTGAGCTGCGATCTAAAATCGGCCAACGATATGAATTGCGAGCAGCTACCCCCTAGAGCTTGCCTGTGCTAACACACGCCAACAGTCTGACGATGTCTCAGCACAGTCAAAGCTAGAGGGAATCTACTAAAGCTGCAGACCCTCGCACTGCGTTCTCTAAAAGAGTGACAGTGCAGTGCGTGCAGGGATGGGGTCAACTCTGATTGAGTGCCCCACCCTACCGGCGTGATTTAAGCGCCGGTACGAGCTGCAATGATCTCCTCGGCCACGGAGGACGGAACCTCAGCGTAGGAGTCGAAGATCATGGTGTAGTTAGCGCGACCCTGGGTCTTGGAACGCAGGTCACCAACGTAGCCGAACATCTCGGACAGCGGAACCAGAGCCTTGACAGCCTTGACGCCGGTGCGGTCTTCCATGGAGTTGACCTGGCCACGACGGGAGTTGATGTCACCGATGACCTCACCCATGTACTCTTCCGGAGTAATGACCTCAACGGCCATCATCGGCTCGAGCAGGACCGGCTTAGCCTTCTGAACAGCTTCCTTCAGAGCCTGCTGACCAGCGATCTTGAAGGCCATTTCGGAGGAGTCAACCTCGTGGTAAGCACCGTCGAGCAGGGTTGCCTTGATGTTCACCAGCGGGTAGCCGGCGAGGGTACCGTACTGCATTGCATCCTGGATACCAGCGTCGACAGACGGGATGTACTCCTTCGGAACGCGGCCACCGGTGACCTCGTTTGCGAAGAGGTAAGTTGTGGACTCGCCTTCTTCCACCTCTTCAGCGGACGGGGAGTACGGCTCCAGAGCAATGATGACGCGGGCGAACTGACCCGAACCACCGGTCTGCTTCTTGTGGGTGTACTCGAACTTCTCGACCGGCTTGCGGATGGTCTCGCGGTAAGCAACCTGCGGGTTACCGATGTTTGCTTCGACCTTGAACTCGCGCTTCATGCGGTCAACCAGGACGTCGAGGTGGAGCTCGCCCATACCGCCGATAACGGTCTGGCCGGTTTCCTCATCCAGGTGAACGGTGAAGGTCGGGTCCTCTTCAGCCAGACGCTGAATAGCGGTACCCAGCTTCTCCTGGTCAGCCTTGGACTTTGGCTCAATAGCAACGGAGATAACCGGATCCGGGAAGGACATGGACTCCAGAACGATCGGAGCATCCTGTGCACACAGGGTGTCACCGGTGGTGGTGTCCTTCAGACCAATGAAGGCGTAGATGTTACCTGCCACTGCCTCGTCAACAGGGTTCTCCTTGTTGGCGTGCATCTGGAACAGCTTACCGACGCGCTCCTTCTTGTCCTTGGTGGAGTTCAGGACCTGCTGGCCAGGCTCCACACGACCGGAGTAAACGCGGACGAAGGTCAGCTTGCCGAAGAACGGGTGAGCAGCAATCTTGAATGCGAGAGCGGAGAACGGCTCATCCTTAGACGGCTTACGGACCATATCGACGTCCTCGTCGCCCATCTGGTGGCCGTGAACCTCACCGATGTCCAGCGGATTCGGCAGGAAGTCAATGACAGCGTCGAGCAGCGGCTCAACACCCTTGTTCTTGTACGCGGTACCACAGTAGACCGGGTAGACCTCAGAGTTGATAACCATCTTGCGGATGGCGCCCTTGATCTCGTCCATGGTCAGCTCTTCGCCACCGAAGTACTTCTCCATGAGCTCCTCGTCGGACTCAGCGACGGTCTCAATGAGCTTCTCACGGTACTCGTTAGCCTTGTCGACCATGTCCGCCGGAATCTCCTCGACCTGCGCAGGAGTACCGATCTCAACCTTGCCCGGCCACATGAGGGCCTTCATCTCCAGCAGGTCAACAACGCCGTCGAAGTCATCCTCAGCGCCAATCGGCAGCTGCATAACCAACGGCTTAGCACCGAGGCGGTCAACGATGGTGCCAACGGTGTAGTAGAAGTCAGCGCCCAGCTTGTCCATCTTGTTGACGAAGCAAATACGCGGGACATCGTACTTCTGAGCCTGACGCCAAACCTGCTCAGACTGCGGCTCGACACCTTCCTTACCGTCGAAGACTGCGACGGCACCGTCGAGCACACGCAGGGAACGCTCAACCTCAACGGTGAAGTCGACGTGGCCCGGGGTATCGATGATGTTGATCTGGTTGTCGTTCCAGAAACAGGTCACAGCAGCGGAGGTAATGGTGATACCGCGCTCCTTCTCCTGCTCCATCCAGTCGGTGGTAGCGCCACCATCGTGAGTCTCGCCGACCTTGCGGTTAATACCCGTGTAGTACAGGATGCGCTCAGTCGTAGTCGTCTTACCAGCATCGATGTGCGCCATGATGCCGATGTTGCGGACCTTGTGGAGGTCCTTCTTAACGGGAAGTGCACCTTCAGCCACTTGATTCCCCACTCGTTTCAAATCGGTTTGGCGGTGAGACTCAATTACGGGATTGCAATTGGCCGTCAAATCCGCCGTCGGTCGGGTTTGCTTTATCTATAATGCCACCGTCTTGGCGCGAAGTCGCGCCGTGACGTACACCTATTGCGTAAATTCTACGCAAGACATCGGGTGTAAGCGCCGGGCTGGCCCCTATTGAGTGACCCTTAAAGATCTGTGGACCGCGACCGACGCGCGCCGTTGACATACCGGCAGCTGCTCTACGACGGTGACCACTCGCGGCCTCCGT
Source organism: Corynebacterium sp. 239_CJEI (assembly GCF_001055995.1). Taxonomy (NCBI): domain Bacteria; kingdom Bacillati; phylum Actinomycetota; class Actinomycetes; order Mycobacteriales; family Corynebacteriaceae; genus Corynebacterium; species Corynebacterium sp. 239_CJEI. The sequence goes on from NZ_JVOW01000002.1 coordinate 105,268, forward strand.
CGATAAGCGATTACCAGCGGTAGTGAGCGAATGCGCGGTTAGCTTCCGCCATCTTGTGAGTGTCCTCACGACGCTTGACGGATGCACCCAGGCCGTTGGATGCATCGAGGATCTCGTTAGCGAGACGCTCGGTCATGGTGTTCTCACGGCGCTGACGGGAGAACATCAGCAGCCAGCGCAGTGCCAGCGTGGTGCCGCGGCCCGGGCGAACCTCGACCGGGACCTGGTAGGTGGCGCCGCCAACACGGCGGGAACGAACCTCAAGAGCCGGCTTGACGTTCTCGATTGCGCGCTTCAGAGTCAGCACCGGATCAGTACCGGTCTTCTCTTCGCACAGCTCAAGTGCACCGTAGACGATGCGCTCTGCAGTCGACTTCTTACCGTCGATCAGAACCTTGTTGACCAGCTGCGACACCAGAGGGGAGCCGTAGACCGGGTCGTTGACGACAGGACGCTTCTGTACTGGGCCCTTACGTGGCATGGCTTACTTCTCCTTCTTTGCGCCGTAGCGGGAACGAGCCTGCTTGCGGTCCTTGACGCCCTGGGTGTCAAGGGAACCACGGACGATCTTGTAGCGGACACCCGGGAGGTCCTTAACACGACCACCGCGAACGAGCACCATGGAGTGCTCCTGCAGGTTGTGGCCCTCACCCGGAATGTAAGCCGAAACCTCGACACCGGAGGTCAGGCGAACACGAGCGACCTTACGAAGAGCCGAGTTCGGCTTCTTCGGGGTGGTGGTGTAAACACGGGTGCAAACGCCGCGGCGCTGAGGGGAACCCTTCAGAGCTGCGGTTGCAACCTTAGCCTTCTTGTCATGGCGGCCCTTGCGGACCAGCTGCTGAATAGTGGGCATGAAGCCTCTTTCTGTTTTCAATCCTCGCTGGACATTCTCACGACCGATGCCAACCGCAGCGGAGTAACCACCTTCCGTGTGAATGCATCACAAGAAAAGTTATTACTCATCCAGTGGTGAGCCCATCGGTTGAACGCAAGAAATGGAGGGATTTTGAACGTGCGAAACCCAGTCAGCCGCTCTCGCTGGCCTACTGGGTAATGTCTCAAGTTCCCAATTCTTTTCTGGGATCGTTGTATAACAGTACGCGAGCTGCGGGTTTAGTCCAAACACCCTGGTAATGGCCTATAAATTTCAAGCACTTTGAGCGCTTGTGGGCTTGGTGATCAAATTTTTGGGTGTTCAGCACGGCGCGCCTCGCCCCAAAAGACGCAGACGTTACTATGCCGGTTTGAATCGATAACTCGGCCGATTCTGCCGTCCGTTCGGTTTGCCCATAGTACTGTCCTGCATCAGCACTGGAGAAACTTAATCGCCATGTTCACCACAGGCGAATGCCTTCTTCATTGCCAGCAGTGTACTGGCAGCGTATAGGTGGGGACATGTCTAAGAAGGTTATTGTCATTGGCGGCCACGGCAAGGTGGCCCAAATCGCTACTCCCCTACTTATCGACGATGGCTACGAGGTCACGTCTGTTATTCGCAACCCCGACCAGGTTCCGGATATCGAGGCTCTCGGCGCCACACCAGCCGTTTACGACATCGCCAGTCTCTCGACCGAACAGTTTGCGGACCTTCTCAGCGGGCACGACGCTGTGATTTGGTCCGCCGGCGCTGGTGGAGGTTCACCAGAACGGACGTACGCGATCGACCGCGACGCAGCTATTACTTCGATTGCCGCAGCCGAGCAGGCTGGCGTTAAGCGCTACGTGATGGTCTCTTACTTTGGTGCGGGCCACGACCATGGCGTTCCAGAGGATTACAGCTTCTTTGCCTATGCCGAGTCCAAGGCTGCAGCCGACGAAGCGCTGCGCGCTTCAAACCTGGAATGGACCATTCTCGGCCCGAGTGCGCTCACGCTCAACGAGGGCCAGGATTCCATCGACACCACGGCGGACAAGGCAGGCGAGGTCGCTCGTGCGACCGTTGCCAATGTCATCGCGCAGACCGTGTTCAACGAGGCTACCGTTGGTCGCATGATTAACTTCAACGAGGGCAACACCCCGATTGCAGAGGCTCTCAAGATGTAGAGGAGGGAGGCCGGGACGGCCCCCTAGCCCTCCCTCCCTCCCGCCCCTGCCTCTGCCTCTGTTCCTATCGCCTTTCTTCAGTCTCCAGCCGAGTTTTCCAGTTGGGTTGCCTCGACAAAGAAAAATCCTCCGGCACGACCGTGACGAACTAGCAATCCGCTAGTAAGCCACAACTGTGCCGGAGGATTTTTCCGGTTGCCACCTAACAGGTAGCGCACGAAGCCCCAACTGTCAGGCGAGGTGCTTTGCCAGACAGTGACCGAGGGAATTCTCCCGCTCCCCCAGCCGCTGCCGCAAAGCTATTGATTTTTACTCGAAGGTTCCGATGTCATCCAGCGGAACTGCGGAACCGACCTGATCGATGCCGTAGGTGTCCTCGGCACCGTAGAAGCCCTCGCCGAAGGAAGCGAACGGGGCGGCTGCCTGGCGGGCAGCTTCCTCAGTCGGCTCAACCGTGATGTTGCGGTAGCGCGAGATACCCGTACCAGCCGGGATCAGCTTACCGATGATCACGTTCTCCTTCAGGCCGATGAGCTTATCCGAGCGCTTGTTGATAGCGGCGTCGGTAAGCACGCGCGTCGTCTCCTGGAAGGAGGCGGCGGACAGCCAGGACTCGGTGGCCAGCGATGCCTTGGTAATACCCATCAGCACGCGACGGCCTTCGATGACGCTGCCACCGGAGGCGACAATCTCGCGGTTCTTCGCCATGACCGTGGAGCGCTCGACCAGTGCACCTGGCAGCAGTTCGGAGTCACCTGGCTTAGACACAATCACGCGGCGCAGCATCTGGCTGACGATAACCTCGATGTGCTTGTCGTGAATGGCCACACCCTGATCACGGTAGACCGACTGGACTTCCTCGATAAGGTGGCGCTGGACGCCTCGGCGGCCCAGAACCTCGAGGACCTCGTGCGGATCGGCAGCGCCCTTGAGCAGCTGCTGACCCTTGACCACGTGGTCACCATCGCGGATGGCGCGACGACGGCCATCGACAGTGATTTCAGCCAGGCCCTGACGCTTGGACAGCTTGTCGTATACGACCTCGTCCTCGCTGTTGGCATCCGGGATGAGGGTGAGCGTGTAGAAGTGCTCGTCCTCCTCCAGGCGCACGCGACCGTTTTCGCGGACCAGCGGAGCCTTGTTCTTCGGCACGCGGGCCTCAAACAGCTCCTGGACACGCGGCAGACCACCGGTAATGTCGCCACCGACACCACCCTGGTGGAACGTACGCATGGTCAGCTGGGTACCCGGCTCACCAATGGACTGCGCAGCAACAATGCCGACAGCCTCTCCGATGTCGACCAGCTTGCCGGTTGCCATCGAGCGACCGTAGCACTTGGCACAGACACCGGTTGCGGTGGAACAGGTCAGAACCGAGCGGACCTTGACTTCCTTGACACCGTGGCTGAGAGCCAGGGTGATGTGGTCGTCGTTCAGGTCGGTGTCAGCCGCGATAAGGACATTGCCCTCAGCGTCGGTGACATCGGCTGCCAGCACACGAGCAATCGCGGCGGTCTCGACATACTTCGCACGACGGATCTCGCCGGTCGGGTTGCCGGTTGTGTCCAGAACATCCTCGCCGATCTCGACAATGACACCATCGTGAGTGCCACAGTCCTCTTCGCGAACGATGACGTCCTGCGCAACGTCGACCAGACGACGGGTCAGGTAACCCGAGTCAGCGGTACGAAGCGCGGTATCGGCCAGACCCTTACGGGAACCGTGCGAGTTGTTGAAGTACTCGAGAACCGACAGGCCTTCGCGGAAGGAGGTCTTAATCGGACGGGTGATGTATTCACCACGCGGGTTCGTAACCATACCCTTCATGCCGGCCAGCGAGTGAATCTGGCCCATGTTACCGGCAGCACCCGACTTCACGATCATCGGAATCGGATTGTCATCCGGGTACAGAGCCTCGACCTTTTCACCGACCTCAGCCGTCGCAGCCTTCCACAGGTTAACCAGCGACTCGTGACGCTCAGCAGCCGAGAGCTTACCACGGCGGAACTTCTTCTCCACCGTGGCGGCCTTCTCTTCGTAGCCGTTTAGGATCTCCCGCTTGTTCGGGAGAACCAGCACGTCAGACATAGCAATGGTGACACCAGAACGGGTAGCCCAGTAGAAACCAGCATCCTTGAGCTTGTCGACGGTCTGAGCGACCGTGATCATCGGGTACTTGGCAGCCAAGTCGTTGATGATCGCAGCCTGCGGCTTCTTAGCCATAACGCCTTCGACGTATGGGTAGTTCCACGGCAGCAGGTCGTTGAACATAACGCGGCCCAGCGTGGTCGAAGCCAGCCAAGTATCGCCCTTGTTCCAACCGTCTGGGAACTGCTCGGATTCAATCTCAGCCGGCGGACGCAGGTGGCTGATGCGAACCTTAATCGGGCTCTGCAGGCCAATTGCACCGCGGTCGTAAGCCATGATGGCTTCGGCCGGGCTGGTGTAAATACCCTGCTCCGGTGCGTCCTCGGTGGCATCCTGGTGGCCACCCGGCAGCTCTGGCTTCTCCAGCGTCAGGAAGTACAGGCCAGTGACCATGTCCAGACGCGGCATAGCCAGCGGCTTACCGGAAGCCGGCGACAGAATGTTGTTCGAGGACAGCATCAGGACACGAGCCTCGGCCTGCGCTTCAGCGGACAGCGGCAGGTGGACTGCCATCTGGTCACCGTCGAAGTCGGCGTTGAAAGCCTCACAAGCCAGTGGGTGCAGCTGAATTGCCTTACCCTCAACCAGGACCGGCTCGAACGCCTGAATACCCAGGCGGTGCAGCGTAGGTGCACGGTTCAGCAGAACCGGGTGCCCGGTAATGACATCTTCGAGGACGTCCCACACCTCTGGGCGCTGACGCTCAACCATGCGCTTCGCGCTCTTGATGTTCTGCGCGTAGCTCTTGGCCACGAGCTCCTTCATCACGAACGGCTTGAACAGCTCGAGAGCCATCAGCTTCGGCAGACCACACTGGTGCAGCTTCAGCTGCGGGCCGACGATAATAACCGAACGGCCGGAGTAGTCAACACGCTTACCCAGCAGGTTCTGACGGAAACGCCCCTGCTTACCCTTGAGCAGGTCGCTCAGGGACTTCAGCGGGCGGTTACCCGGACCAGTGACCGGGCGGCCACGACGTCCGTTGTCGAACAGTGCGTCAACGGATTCCTGAAGCATGCGCTTCTCGTTGTTGACAATGATCTCCGGAGCGCCGAGGTCAATCATGCGCTTCAGGCGGTTGTTGCGGTTGATGACACGACGGTAGAGGTCGTTCAAGTCCGAGGTCGCAAAGCGGCCACCGTCGAGCTGCACCATCGGGCGCAGCTCCGGCGGAATCACCGGGATGCAGTCAAGCACCATAGCGGCCGGGTCGTTGCCGGACTGCAGGAATGCAGTGACAACCTTCAGGCGCTTGAGGGCGCGCATCTTCTTCTGACCCTTGCCGTCGCGAATAATCTCGCGCAGCTCCTCGGCCTCCTTGGCCAAGTCGAAGTTACGGATCAGGGTCTGAATAGCCTCAGCCCCCATACCACCGGTGAAGTAATCCTCGTAGCGGTCGACGAGCTCGGTGTAAATACCCTCGTCGATAATCATCTGCTTCGGCTCGAGCTTGATGAAGGTGTTCCAGATCTCGTCGAGACGATCCAGCTCGCGCTGGGCGCGCTCACGGATGTGGCGCATCTCGCGCTCGGCTGCAGACTGAACCTTCTTACGGGCGTCAGCCTTGGCACCGGCTGCCTCGAGCTCAGCCAGATCCTCTTCCAGGGTCTGGGCACGCTCGGCCAGCTCCTGGTCGCGGTCGTCCTCAACCAGCTTCTTGTCCACGAGCATGTCTGCTTCGAGGGTTTCCTGGTCGTTGTGGCGAGCCTCTTCATCCACAGAAGTGATGATGTTGGCAGCGAAGTAGATGATCTTTTCCAGATCCTTCGGAGCCAAATCGAGCAGGTAGCCGAGGCGAGACGGCACACCCTTGAAGTACCAGATGTGAGTGACCGGAGCGGCCAGCTCAATGTGGCCCATGCGCTCACGGCGAACCTTCGACTTGGTCACCTCAACGCCACAGCGTTCACAGATGATGCCCTTGAAGCGAACGCGCTTGTACTTACCACAAGCACACTCCCAGTCACGGGTCGGGCCGAAGATACGCTCACAGAAAAGGCCATCCTTTTCCGGCTTCAGCGTACGGTAGTTAATCGTCTCGGGCTTCTTGACCTCACCGCGAGACCAGCGGCGGATGTCGTCGGCGGTAGCGAGCCCAATCCGGAGCTCGTCAAAGTTGTTGACGTCGAGCACCTGTTTTCCCTTTCCCTCCGCATCGAAGTAATGCGGAAACCAAATTCTCTGCGGAGGTTTTTGTACGTTGTCGTCTGTGTTGGGTTATTCGCGAGTTAGGGCTTCCCGACCCTGATACTCACGCAATGTTTCGTCGTTAAGCGAGAAACTATGCGGAGTCAGCGTCAGAACGCTCGTCGCGGGACAGGTTAATGCCGAGGGAAGCGGTCGCGTGGTCGAGTTCCTCATCGTCGGAGGAGCCCAACTCAACCGGAACGCCGTCGGCCGAAAGGACCTCAACGTTCAGGCAGAGCGACTGCAGTTCCTTCAGAAGCACCTTGAACGACTCCGGAATACCCGGATCCGGAATGTTGTCGCCCTTCACGATTGCCTCGTAGACCTTGACGCGGCCAACCACGTCATCGGACTTGATGGTGAGCAGCTCCTGCAGGGTGTAGGCAGCGCCGTATGCCTGCATTGCCCACACCTCCATCTCACCGAAGCGCTGACCACCGAACTGGGCCTTACCACCCAGCGGCTGCTGGGTAATCATGGAGTACGGACCGGTGGAACGAGCGTGAATCTTCTCGTCGACCAGGTGGTGCAGCTTCAGCATGTACATGTAGCCCACCGAAACCGGGAACGGGAACTTCTCGCCAGAGCGGCCGTCGAACAGCGTGGCCTTACCGTCAGCGTTGACCAGCACCTCGCCGTCACGGTTCGGGCGGGACGACGCGAGCAGACCAGCGAGCTCCTCGTTCTCAGCACCGTCGAACACTGGGGTTGCGACCAGGGAGTCGGACGGAACGTCGTGCAGGTCTGCCGGAAGACGCTTAGCCCAATCCGGGTCGCCCTCAATGCTCCAGCCGGCCTTCGCCAGCCAGCCGAGGTGAACCTCGAGGACCTGGCCGATGTTCATACGACGCGGAACACCGTGGGTGTTCAGAATGATGTCGACCGGGGTGCCGTCCGGCAGGAACGGCATGTCCTCCTGCGGCAGGATCTTGCCGATAACACCCTTGTTACCGTGGCGACCTGCCATCTTGTCGCCGTCCTGGATCTTGCGCTTCTGCGCAACGTAGACGCGGACCATCTCGTTGACACCCGGTGCCAGGTCGTCATCGTCTTCACGGGAGAAGACGCGGACGCCGATGACCTTGCCGGACTCACCGTGCGGAACACGCATGGAGGTGTCACGGACCTCGCGGGACTTCTCGCCGAAGATAGCGCGCAGCAGGCGCTCCTCCGGAGTCAGCTCAGTCTCGCCCTTCGGCGTGGTCTTAGCGACCAGGATGTCACCGTCGCGAACGTCGGCACCGATGCGGACGATACCGCGGTCATCCAGATCCTTCAGCATCTCCTCGGATGCGTTCGGGATGTCACGGGTGATTTCCTCCGGACCCAGCTTGGTGTCGCGGGCATCAATCTCGTGCTCCTCGATGTGAATCGAGGTCAGGATGTCCTCCTCAACCATGCGCTGGTTCAGGATGATGGCGTCCTCGTAGTTGTGTCCTTCCCACGGCATGAATGCCACGAGCAGGTTCTTACCAAGTGCCATCTCACCGTTGTCGGTACCCGGACCGTCAGCGATGACCTGGCCGGCCTCAACACGCTGGCCTTCGTCAACCAGAGGCTTCTGGTTGTAGCAGGTGCCCTGGTTGGTGCGTTCAAACTTGCGCAGCAGGTAGGTGTGGCGCTGGCCCTCATCATCCATGATGGTGATGAAGTCTGCCGACACGGTCTCGACCACACCGGTGGCCGAAGCGACAATGACATCGCCGGCGTCGTAAGCAGCACGCTGCTCCATACCAGTACCGACGAACGGAGCCTCCGAACGCAGCAGCGGCACAGCCTGGCGCTGCATGTTCGCACCCATCAGGGCACGGTTAGCGTCGTCGTGCTCGAGGAACGGAATCATGGCGGTAGCCACGGAGACCATCTGACGCGGGGAAACATCGAGGTAGTCGACCTCATCGGCGCGGACGGACTCGACGTCACCACCCTTCTTACGAACAGACAGGGTCTCCTGAACGAAGTGGCCGTTCTCGTCGATCGGGGTGTTGGCCTGCGCGACGACGTAGCGGTCTTCCTCATCAGCGGTGAGGTAGTCGACCTCGTCGGTGATGACACCATCGCGGACGCGACGGTACGGAGTCTCAATGAAACCGAACGGGTTCACGCGTGCGTAGCAGGACAGCGAACCAATCAGGCCAATGTTCGGACCCTCTGGGGTCTCAATTGGACACATGCGACCGTAGTGGGACGGGTGAACGTCTCGAACCTCAAGGCCAGCACGGTCACGGGTCAGACCACCCGGGCCCAGTGCAGACAGACGACGCTTGTGGGTCAGACCCGACAGCGAGTTGTTCTGGTCCATGAACTGGGACAGCTGGGAAGTACCGAAGAACTCACGGATAGCCGCGGAAACCGGGCGCACGTTAATCAGGGTGGTCGGCTGGATCGACTCCACGTCCTGAGTGGTCATGCGCTCACGAACCACGCGTTCCATGCGGGACAGACCCACGCGGACCTGGTTCTGAATCAGCTCGCCTACGGTACGCAAGCGACGGTTACCGAAGTGGTCGATATCGTCGGTCTCAACCGGGATCTCAACACCTTCCGGCGAGGTCATAACATTCTCGCCGTCGTGCAGGCGCACAAGGTATTCGATGGTGGTAGCAATATCCTGCTCGGTCAGAACCATCTCGCCGGAGGCATCAGCGCCCAGACCCAGCTTGCGGTTGACCTTGTAGCGACCGACCTTAGCCAGGTCGTAGCGCTTCGGCTTGAAGAAGTTGTTCTCCAGCAGAGCCAGCGCGGACTCGCGCGTCGGCGGCTCACCCGGGCGCTGCTTGCGGTAAATCTCCAGCAGAGCCTCGTCGGTGTTTGCAACACCGTCCTTCTCCAGGGTGGCCATCATGATCTCAGAGAAGCCGAAGCGCTCCTTGATCTCCTCGGTGGTCCAGCCGAAAGCCTTCAACAGAACCGTGACCGGCTGGCGACGCTTACGGTCAATACGAACGCCGACGGTGTCCCGCTTGTCGACGTCGAACTCCAGCCACGCACCGCGCGACGGAATAATCTTCACCGAGTGCAGCGGGCGCTCGGTGGACTTGTCGATGGTCTCATCGAAGTAGACGCCCGGAGAGCGCACCAGCTGAGAAACAACGACACGCTCAGTTCCGTTGACGATGAACGTACCCTTGTCCGTCATCATCGGGAAGTCACCGATGAAGACAGTCTGGCTCTTGATCTCACCGGTCTCGCGGTTGGTGAACTCCGCGGTGACGTAGAGGGGAGCCGAGTAGTTGATGTCCTTATCCTTGGACTCATCCACGGTGTTCTTAACGGAGTCGAACCATGGGTCCGACAGCGTCAGGGACATCTTCTGGGAGTAGTCCTCAATCGGAGAGAGCTCTTCTAGAATATCTTCGAGACCGCTGGTAACCCGAGCGTCTTCTCCGAGCTCCTCCTGGCGACGAGCACGCCACTCAGGCGTGCCAATGAGCCATGCGAAAGACTCACGCTGCAGGTCGAGCAGACCAGGAACCGCAATCGGCTCCTGAATCTTTGCAAACGAGTACCTCTTCGAAGCTCCGGGAATACCGGTTACTGCCTTGGTCTGGCGGGAGACTGCCAAGATGCGTCCTTCCAGCACCTCACGCGGTGGAGCACACCGGCAACCGGTGGTGCGCTCCGCCCGCTTGGTTTATACGCGATTCAAGTTGCAGGAATTATTTCTGTTGCGCACCGGGATACTTTGCGTCTAACCTTTGGTCACACACGAAAGTGATTCCCCCGCCACTTGGCCTCCAAGACCAGCCTTTAAAGGCGAGCCCCGAGCCCTAACGGCGGCGCCGCAGCAACTCCTTTAACAGCTAGATGCACGAAAAACGGTGCTACATAATAGCCCCGCGCTCCGAGCGCAAACTATAAAAGAGCTGGCGACAGATACACTAATTCCAGCGCAACGATTTAGCCTATATCAAAAACTGGCAGTTGTCTAGTACAACTTGACAAATCGGGCGTGTCGCATTCACCCGTTACCGATATAACGATGAGGCCTGGGCGCTATGGCCGTCGTAAAGCGTTACTCTGCTTTACGACGGGTCGAAGGACGCACGATGCCCACGATTGCGATGAATACCAGAATTGAACCGGACGCAATGAGGCCGATTGACCACGGCTCTAGAGCTGGGCGCTGGAAATTCTGTATTGCGCCAAAGAGAAGCTGATTGGAAAGGCCTTCGTCCATCTTGCCGTTGAAGCGCAGGTAGTCCATGATCGGCTCGCCGTCGCGGGTCTCCCACCAAAGGTGGATGTCCTCGGCCATATCGATGACCGAGCCAGACTTGGGCTCAACCCACAAATCACGGGTGCCCTGGTACTGGAGGAAGCCGGACTTGTCATCCTGGGTTAGCTGAGAGACATAAGAACGGTACTTCTGGGCGAGATTCGTCTTCTCAATGTCCTGACGGAAATGCAGGACACGGTTACCGCCGCGCTCCTCTTCCCCGACAAACTTTGCCGGCAAGGAATCGTGGAGGAGATCATCAAAGATCAGGTATTCCTTTTCCTCCGTGTCGGCCGGAAGCTTCACCCAGTTCCCCTCGAAAGCCACTGACCGTGGAACGCCTGCCATGCGGTCGACAAGCGTCGCAGGAGCCAGCGCCTCGCCAGTGAGGCGGTCGATGGTAACTGTCCAGATATTGGCCTCGATAAGCTCCGTCAGCGGGTCGGTGCCTATGACCTCAGGGGGAAGCTCACGCATTTCAGTCACACCGACACGGAGCGAAACCTTGTCCGCATCCGCGGGTTCGATGAGCACGCCATGGAGCTGTCGCTGCAGCGGCGAGTGCACTTCCTCCCGCTTGCCCTCTTCGTTAATCCTGGTGGATACGCCGTCTTCCGCCCGCAGGGTATACGACACCGGCGGCAGGTCAAGCGGCATTTTGGGATCAACATTGAGCACTTTGGGCAGCAAAATGCCAGCAGCAAGCAGTGCGGTGCCTAGACCCAACAGAAGGATAGACAAAATTCTCGGCCGTGAGAGCATGTTAGATACTTTACAGGCCAATAGGGGCAATCAAGACAATGAGTGGTCTGGTTTTTGCCCCAACTCCCTGTGACGGGTGAGATTAGTGAGGTTTTGCCCGGGTCAGGTGGGTTAGCAAAGACCCCAGAAACAAAAGGACCGCCAACCCCGGGAAAATCCCAAAATTGGCGGTCAGAATTGGTAGCTTTAGGCCGCTACCGAGACCGAAGCAAGTAACTGAATTACTTGAGGGCAACCTTTGCGCCAGCCTCTTCCAGCTTAGCCTTAGCAGCCTCAGCGTCGTCCTTGGAAGCACCCTCCAGGATAGCCTTCGGAGCGGACTCAACCATCTCCTTAGCCTCCTTCAGGCCCAGGCCGGAGACGATCTCGCGGACAGCCTTAATAACGCCAATCTTCTTAGCGCCAGCGTCCTCGAGGACGACGTCGAACTCGTCCTTCTCCTCAGCAGCAGCCTCGCCGCCAGCAGCGCCTGCAGCAGCAACTGCAACCGGAGCAGCAGCGGTAACGTCGAACTCTTCCTCGAAAGCCTTCTTGAACTCGGTGAGCTCAACGAGGGTCATTTCCTTGAAAGCCTCGAGCAGTTCCTCAGTGGTGTACTTAGCCATGGATATTCTCCTATGAGTGTGGTGCGGCCGCTCCCCTCAGAAATCCCTGGGGTCGAAGCCGTCAAAGTGATATTGAAAAGTTTTTCGCGTGATTTAGTTCGCGTAGATCGCGAGCCGCTCGGGATTACTTCTTTTCCTCGAGTGCCGCAGCAAGGCGGGCAACCGAGGAGGTCGGAGCGTCGAGCAGGCCAGCGACGTTCGCCAGAACGCCGTTGAAGGCACCAGCCAGCTTTGCCAGCGTGGTCTCACGGTTATCCATATCCGCAAGAGCCTCGAACTGTGCTGCATCCATCGCAGCACCGTCCATGTAGCCGCCCTTGATCACGAGGTTCTTGTTGTCACCGGCGAACTTCTTAATCGCCTTAGCCGCATCCACAGCCTCGCCCTTGATGAAGGCGACTGCAGTCGGGCCGTTCAGGTGCTCATCAAGACCCTCAATCCCTGCCTCGTCGGCAGCGATCTTGATCATGGTGTTCTTGGCGACGGAGTACTTAACATCAGCACCGAGGGCGCGACGCAGTTCCGTGATTTCCGCAACGGACAGGCCGCGGTACTCAGTCAGCACGATAGCGTTGGACTCTTCAACGTCCTGCTTCAGCGCTGCAACAGCTGCAATCTTCTCAGCATTTGCTGCCATGTGTACTCTCGCCTCCTTCCTGGTCTTTGCAATTTTCCGCTCGGCCAAGTGAAGGATTCTGTTGCGCAAATACAACAAACGCCCCAATCCTCGCACAAGGATGGGGCGCACAATTCTTGTGGCATGTTCCACTTCAACTCCGCCGACCGCAAGGACAACAGGTGAAGTCAAACTGCGCAAGCGCTTCCAAGTCCTCCTGCGTGGGCCGCTCACTGTATTCCTACAATGAAACCTTCAATCCGCTTCTTTCAAAGCGAATGACCGACGGTCTTCGGTGAAACTTGAGTACCAACCTCCATCTTCCCAACTCGATGTTGGTACCGATTGGAAGCCGGTCAAACTTCGTGAAGAAACTTTATACCAGACCCTGGCAATTAACCAAATCGCCTATCCAAACCGCGCCGCACCTGGCTCTCCGAAGCGGCCGAACTCCAGGTCCTTCTCACGTTGCTGGACAATCATCTCGAGCTCGGCAAAGTACGCATTCAGGTTGTCGTCGGCAAGCCAGAGCACTTGGTCGGCGTAGTCGAGCACCACGCGCACCATGTCGTCGGGATGTGCGTCCAATCTGGCGGCGTCGAGAATATCCACGGTGAGTGTCAGTGCCACGCGCACAACCGGCGGGATCTGCGATGCCAGGCACTGCTGCGCCACGACATTGCGCAGCTCGACGGCCTCCATCCGCGCGATGATGCGCAACAGCCGCACGACCACGACCTGCGCCGCCCGAGCTTGTAGAGCTTCCTCCTCACTCATCCCCGGAAGCACCACAGAGTCCTGGATATTGCGGCGAAGGACCTCAGCTACGCGCTCGTCCTCCCCTAGCCCCGTCAGTACCTCGCCCAGCAGAGTCTGTCCCGCGATGCGCAGGCAGGGCATGTCATAGGCGTCGTCGCCCAACGAGTCGAGATACGAGATGAGCTGCGGTTCAATAATTCCGGAACCGTCGTCGAGCTGCGCCAGGCGATTAATCTCGCCGAGCGCCTCCAGCCCTTCTTCGGGTTCCAAAATTAACGTCATAGTCGCGATTTTAAGCAACAAACTTTGGCTGTGAGTCCATTTCGCCTGGATTAGTTGTTTGGATTAGCAATTCGCTTTACGACGTCTACCGCGCCCAAGCCCCCCACCGCGCTATCGATACCCCTTATACCAATGCAAAACCGCCACCTCACACACTCTGGAAAGTGCGCGCGGCGGCGGTTTTAAAGAGCTTTGCTCAGAGTCGCTCTCGAGTGACTCATGAAGAGCACACTCACCTATCGGCTGATGCTGATTTAGGCGGTGTAGTCCTTGATCACGCTGGTGTCAACCGGGATGCCCGGGCCGTTGGTGGCGGAGACGGTGATCTTCTTCAGGTACTTACCCTTAGCAGCGGACGGCTTGAGGCGCATCAGCTCGTCGATAAGCGCACCGTAGTTCTCGGCCAGCTTCTCAGCGTCGAAGGAAGCCTTACCGATAACAGCCTGCAGGTTTGCAGCCTTGTCAACGCGGAAGGAAATCTTACCGCCCTTGATCTCGGTGACAGCCTTAGCGACATCCGGGGTAACGGTGCCGGTCTTCGGGTTCGGCATCAGACCACGCGGGCCGAGGATGCGAGCCACGCGACCAACCTTGGCCATCTGGTCCGGGGTAGCGATAGCAGCGTCGAAGTCGGTCCAACCGCCCTGAATCTTCTCGATCAGCTCCTCGGAGCCAACGAAGTCAGCGCCAGCCTCTTCAGCCTTGGTGGCGTTCTCGCCAGCAGCGAAGACGACAACGCGGACGGTCTTACCGGTGCCGTTCGGCAGGGAGACAGTGCCGCGAACCAGCTGGTCAGCCTTGCGCGGGTCAACGCCCAGGCGGATGGCGACGTCGATGGTGGCGTCGTAGTTCTTGGAGGAGGTCTCCTTGGCCAGGTTAGCGGCCTCGAGCGGAGAGTAGATGCGGCCGGCGTCGATCTTCTCGGCGGCGGCGCGGTATGCCTTAGAGTTCTTGCTCATGAAAAGTCCAATCTCAATTAAGTGAAATGGTTGGATTGTGGTGTGTAGCGGGCCGAAGCTGGCCCTACCACTTGATGAAGGTGCAGCTAAACGCTGACGGTTTACTTAGCGCCCTCGACGGTGATGCCCATAGAACGAGCGGTACCGGCGATGATGCGTGCACCCATCTCGATGTCGTTAGCGTTCAGGTCCGGCTTCTTCAGCTCGGCGATTTCCTTGCACTGCTCCCAGGTCACGGAACCGACCTTGTTGGTGTGCGGAACGCCAGAGCCCTTCTGGATGCCAGCGGCCTTCAGCAGCAGCTTAGCTGCCGGCGGGGTCTTCAGAACGAAGGTGAAGGAGCGGTCTTCGTAGACAGAGATTTCAACCGGGACAACGTTGCCACGCTGGTTCTCAGTTGCTGCGTTGTAAGCCTTGCAGAACTCCATGATGTTGACACCATGAGCACCCAGTGCCGGACCAACCGGCGGAGCCGGGTTAGCCTGACCAGCCTGAATCTGCAGCTTAATAATCGCAGAAAGCTTCTTCTTCGGAGCCATCGGATTAACCTACTTCCTAGTTACCGGGGCACGCCGCCCCGATGAAAAGGCGACTCACCCCGTCCGGATGCCGACGCTTTACGACGACCCTTGCGCCCTCGACCATCATGGCCGCTGGCGCTGGTCATCGAGTTGGTGCCAGCCACCGGGGATACGAATTACTTGGCGCATCTGTGCTCAAGGCACAAAAATGCACGCCTGGCTACGTTACCGCAGCGTATGGCGTGCATCAAAATCCGTTACCGGATTGGTTGCGCGAGCGAGCTAGCTGGTGCCTTGCTCGGCGCTTGGCTTGGCGGTGCTCTCCGCTTGGCTCTGCGCCTGGCTTGAGGTCGGGCCTAGTTCAGCTTCTCGACCTCATCGATGCCCAGCTCGACCGGGGTCTCACGGCCGAAGATGGAAACCAGAGCCTTCATGCGGCCGGTGTCCGGGTCGATCTCGGAGATGGTCGCAGCCACAGATGCGAACGGACCGGACAGGATGGTGACGGACTCGCCGACCTCATAGTCGATGGCGACGGCCTTCTTCTCCGCCTGCGGCGCCGCTGCGACAGCCAGCTCACCGTCGGCATTTGCAGCTTCTTCAGCGGCGTCCGCGGTGATGGTCTCCTTCGGCATGAGGAACTTAGCGACCTCGCGAATCTTGACCTTGGACGGCTGGCCCTCGCTACCGACGAAGTAAGTAACACCCGGGGTGTCGCGGACGACGGACCAGGACGGGTCATCCAGGCTCATACGAACCAGAACGTAGCCCGGCAGCAGCTTGCGCTTAACGATCTTCTTCTTGCCGTCGTCCTTGCGCTCTTCGACTTCCTCAACCGGAACGATGACCTCGTGGATCTGCTCATCGACACCCATGGTCTGGGCGCGCATTTCCAGGTTGGTCTTCACCTTGTTCTCGTAGCCGGAGTAGCACTGGATGATGTACCAGTCGCCCGGACGACGCTTGAGCTCACGCTGGAACTCGCGCAGGCGCTTACGGTACTCGGCATCTGCGTCAGCAGCTGCCTGTGCCTCAGCGTCAGCGGCAGTCTCCTCTGCCGGCGCTGCTTCTGCTGCAGCAGTGTCAGCTGCGGCTGCGTCGGCTGCGGCTGCGACTGCACCCTCGGCCGAAGCTTCTACCTGAGCCGGTGCGTCCTGCGCATCCTGCTCAGTTGCGGCAGCATCCGCGGACTGGGCGTCGGAGAAAATATTCTGACCATCATTCATGTCGTGCTAACCCCTCTTGTATCTACATCAACGGTTCGCGACATTGGCATCTTCGCCTAAAGAGTCCTAAGAGCCAATATGCCATCCGCAATCACTTCGCACAGCCAGACACCAGCTGCGCTAACGAATAATCCCGCCGTCCGGAACTCGGAGGCGGGATGAAAAGCATCACTGCGAAACAGTATAACCGATTACTTACCCAACACCGATCGGACACCCAGACCGGCCAGCGTGTCCACACCCCACACGAGAACGATCATGGCAATCAAGAACAGAATCACGATGATGCTGTAGGTGACCATCTGGCGGCCGGTCGGCCAAATCACCTTGCGCAGCTCGTCAACAACCTGCTTGATGAAAACCAAAGGGTTACGAGTCGAAAGCTCGTTGGTCTCCTTCTCACGCGCAGGCTTCTTCGCCACGGTGGTCTGCGCGCCCGTCGCCTGGCGCTTACCGGACGGGCGAGCCGCCGCCTGGAAAGTCTGGTTTTCCTCAGACACGATGCTCCTTCGCTACTTCGTGCATATGAGACCTAAAGATACTGCACAGTGAAACTCAAACGTGAATTCTTCAAGGGCAAACTCCGGGGAAGTTCTCCGGAGCCAAGCCCCCACTGTGCAGAGCAAGTCTGGTTCAGTGCGTAAATTCTAGCCGATAATCCACACTATCGAAGAAATGCCCTTCGTGGGAACCGCAGGCTTCGAGATTCGATTCTGACAACCCCAAAGAGCCACGGGCTGCTCGCTCGGGGATGCGAACTTGGGGCTGCAAATGTGAAACTGTATGGGGTTATGACACTTTCAAGCCATTTTTCGGGCTGTTTTTGTCATAAACGCAGTCAGTAACTCGCATTGCCCCACCGCCACCGAACATAAACGAAAAACCCGCCACCCAGACGCATTTTCATACGCCCTGGATGACGGGTACTTGCAGGGGCGACAGGACTCGAACCTGCAACCTGCGGTTTTGGAGACCGCTGCTCTACCAATTGAGCCACGCCCCTTCACCACCAGCGAAAGAACTTCTCAGTCCTTAGCTGACAATGTCCCACCTTACTGCATTGCTGCATAATCAAGGCGGGGTTCGACGAACATCACTGTCCGTAGTAGCGATGGGGGGGATCGAACCCCCGACCTCACGATTATGAGTCGTGCGCTCTCACCATCTGAGCTACATCGCCCCTATTCTCTACCGGACATAAGTCCGTATAAAAGAACAGAGCCCCCTGACAGAATCGAACTGTCGACCTTTTCCTTACCATGGAAACGCTCTGCCGACTGAGCTAAGGGGGCATCAGCATCCGTTGAACTCAGCACGTAACTCCGTGGCCAATTGTTGACCGCTTTGTTTCGTTCTGTGCTCTCCGTGAAGCCTTGCAAAGATTAACCCGAAATCACCACTAAGCACAAATCAGCAGGTAGGCAGCGGTATTTCTTGTCATGTTTGCAGACATTTGGCGCGCACTTATGGATAATCTATTCACTTATCGATGAGCCCCAGCGGAACCATAAGTGAATAACTCATCGATGAGTGGCTGACCTCTAACTCGAGCCCCTGCCCCGCTTAATCCAGAGCCCCTCACTCGAGCCCCTACCCCGCATCCCCATCAACGGGGGGTTAAACGACAGAGAAGGGGATGCGGACGTTTTTTTGGACAGTTTCAATCTCACGCTACATTGACTTTTCGGTATTCGGCAATGCTCAAACCATCGAGGCTGATCTTGATTCGGTGATTGTTGTAGAACTCAATGTATGTCGCGATTGCTTCTTTGAGCTCTTGAGGGTTCTGCCAGG
Organism: Corynebacterium sp. 239_CJEI; assembly: GCF_001055995.1. NCBI lineage: Bacteria > Bacillati > Actinomycetota > Actinomycetes > Mycobacteriales > Corynebacteriaceae > Corynebacterium > Corynebacterium sp. 239_CJEI. Next base: position 123,392 of record NZ_JVOW01000002.1, read on the forward strand.
TTCTGCCGTAGTACATTTCGTTTTTCATTCGGCCGAAGAACCCCTCGCATGCTGCATTGTCGGGGCTACAACCTTTCTTCGACATCGAGCGAAGTATTCCGAACTTCTCGGTCATACTTCGCCAGCTGCTGCCTCGATAATGTGCTCCGCGGTCTGAGTGAATCACCAAGGAGCCATCCATTGCCGGCTTTTCGGTTGCGATTGCTGCGTACAAAGTTTCTTCTGCTAACTCCATGGTGGGATGAACACTTGTTTTTGCTGCCACGACCTTCCCGTCAAAACAGTCAATGATGGCAGACAGGTACACGCGACCTTGGTTAGTAGCGAAAACACTGATGTCAGTCAGCCACAACCGATTTGGATGCTCAGCATGAAAATTACGGTTCACCAGGTTAGGTGGTGCGGGAGAAATTTCCCCTTGATAGCTGGAGTAACGCCACTTTCGTTTCGGGAACCAGGGACGAATTCCCTCTTCGTGCATGAGACGGCGGACGACCTTCTCACTGATAACGATCCCGCGATGGCGCAGTTCCCACCAAAGTCGGCGATAGCCGTAGGTGTTATTCGACTCAGAACTAATCTCATGAAGCAATTCGCGGATATGCGCGTGCTTATCCGGAGCAAATCGCTGTTGGAGTTGGTAGTAGAAGCTTGATGCCGCAAGATCAATAGCAGCAAGCAGCATAGATAACGGAAACTCGCCGCGTAACGCGTCAACCACTTCAGCCTTGTGCTTATTGCTGAGCTGCCCCGGGATGACGCTGACGTCTTTTTTTACAAGTTCCAGCTCCTTTTCCAAAACAGCCTTGTCAACGAGCAGTTGAGCCATTTGCTTTTTCAGTTCTGCAGGATCATCGGCTAATGATTTCTCGAATGCTGCTCGGGTGGGCATGCGAGTGTGCTCTTTGCGTTCTCTTTTCGACATCAAACCCCATTTTCCCTCTTCACGGTGGCGTTGTGCCCAAGAATAGACACTCATCTTTGAGCGCAGCTCGCATTCCACAGCGGTGTCAGCTGGCCTCCAACCAGCGTTGAAGAGCTCAACAGCACGAAGCTTGACCTCAAACGGGTAGCGGGTCAATGTTTTTGACTGTTTGCGGGGTCGACCAGGTTTGGCGGGTTCACGCAACCATTTGTACAGCGTCCATCGCCCTGGATAACCAAGTTCACGGACGGTCTTGGTCACCGATTGAGTACGCTTGTAAACCTGCAGAGCTCTGCGTCGCTGCTCCTTGGTGTATGAGCGGTTCATGATGGAATCCTCCAAGATTCCGTCCGCATCCCCGAAAGTGTGTCTGGATTCGGTGATTTGTAGTGGTTGACCTCTAGGTTTCAGAGAAATATATGCTCCGGGAGCATATATTTGGCTCCGGGACGGTAAATCCGCGGTGTGGCAGCAGTGATGTGCTACACGCGGCGTGGTGTGGTGTCGCAATGTCAAAGAACCAACCACGCTGCCACTGCGGCGATGAGATGAAACGCAACGGCACTACCAGCAAAGGAACTACGAGGTGGCGATGCAAACACTGCGGCGCGTCGAGTGTGAAGCGCCGCAGCGACATCACCAATTCCACGGTTTTTGCCGCCTTCATTGACCACCTGACCACTGGCGCCAGCCTCGATACCGTTGCCAGTCGTGTGGGATGCTCACCGCGCACACTGCAACGCCGCTTCGAACCCTTCTGGCTCGTTGACGTACCAGATCCCACCATCGGACATATCGGGCGGGTTTACGACCAGGTGTTTCTAGACGGCACATATACCGCCGGCGGCTGTTTGATCATTGCCGCAACTATCGACCATGTCATCGCCTGGCACTGGTGCAAACACGAAACCACGCGCGACTACCAACGACTTCTCGAGCGCATCGAAGCCCCACTTATCGCCGTTATCGATGGCGGCCAGGGAGCGTTTAGCGCGATCAAAAAGTGCTGGCCCACCACGAAAATCCAGCGTTGCCTCGTCCACGCCCAACGCGTTGTACGCCGCTACACCACCTCACGGCCCCGGACTGATGCCGGGCGCACCATCTACCGACTGGCGCTGAAACTGACCCGGATCACCACCCTGGACCAAGCAGCAGCATGGGGTGCACAACTGCACGAATTCTCCACGATCTACCGTTCCTGGATGGACGAGAAAACCACGGTCAAAGACCCTAAAACAGGTACATGGACCCGCACGTGGACACATCACAACGTGCGCAAGGCCTACAACAGCCTCAACCACCTCTGGCGCTCCGAACTGCTGTTTGTCTACCTCACCCCACCAGAAGGTGTGCTGGAGAAAAACCGGATTAAATCCACCACCAACAGCCTTGAAGGCGGCATCAACTCCCAGATCAAACTACTTGCCAGAACACACCGCGGCAGATCAGGCGAACGACAACGCCGAATGCTGGATTGGTGGCTCTACTTAAAAACCGAACTGCCCGACGATCCAGCACGAATCGCCAGGCAGTCCAACTGGGGCCAGGACCAACTCGCCAAAGTTTCCACCCTGACCCAACACGAGAACCAAGCCGACCACGAAACAGGACGACCAGCCCTCTACGACAACGCTATCGACACCGACTACACCCACTCAATCGGCATCCAGAAAGGCCAAATCTAACCCCCGCGCGACACGCCGAGCCAGACACACATTTTGTCGTTTAACCCTGGGTTAAGTAAAGAAAAGTGTGTCCGCATGCCACCATAACCCCAGACCACACACCACA
>NZ_JVOW01000003.1:0-2377 GCF_001055995.1 Corynebacterium sp. 239_CJEI
GGGTGGGTGGTGTCATGCCAGACACTGAATAACGGACGCGAGCAAAAACCCTGTAATTCACACTTTGTGTGTTGAATGTTTGGTCTATTAGTACCGGTCACCTCCACACCTTACGATGCTTCCAGATCCGGCCTATCAACCCCATCATCTATAGGGGACCTCAAAAGAAACCTAATCTTGGAACAGGCTTCCCGCTTAGATGCTTTCAGCGGTTATCCCTTCCGTACGTAGCCAACCAGCCATGCCCCAGGCGGGACAACTGGCACACCAGAGGTACGTCCATCCCGGTCCTCTCGTACTAGGGACAGCCTTCCTCAAGTTTCTACGCGCGCGGCGGATAGAGACCGAACTGTCTCACGACGTTCTAAACCCAGCTCGCGTGCCGCTTTAATGGGCGAACAGCCCAACCCTTGGGACCTACTCCAGCCCCAGGATGCGACGAGCCGACATCGAGGTGCCAAACCATCCCGTCGATATGGACTCTTGGGGAAGATCAGCCTGTTATCCCCGGGGTACCTTTTATCCGTTGAGCGACACCGCTTCCACAAGCCGGTGCCGGATCACTAGTCCCTAGTTTCCTACCTGCTCGACCTGTCAGTCTCACAGTCAAGCTCCCTTGTGCACTTACACTCAACACCTGATTGCCAACCAGGCTGAGGGAACCTTTGGGCGCCTCCGTTACTCTTTGGGAGGCAACCGCCCCAGTTAAACTACCCACCAGGCACTGTCCCTAACCCGGATCACGGGCCGAGGTTGAGATGTCCAATACGATCAGAGTGGTATTTCAACAACGACTCCACCCCAACTGGCGTTGAGGCATCACAGTCTCCCACCTATCCTACACAAACCGAACCGAACACCAATACCAAGCTATAGTGAAGGTCCCGGGGTCTTTTCGTCCTGCCGCGCGTAACGAGCATCTTTACTCGTACTGCAATTTCGCCGGGTCTGTGGTTGAGACAGCAGGGAAGTCGTTACGCCATTCGTGCAGGTCGGAACTTACCCGACAAGGAATTTCGCTACCTTAGGATGGTTATAGTTACCACCGCCGTTTACTGGGGCTTAAATTCTCCGCTTCGACCCCAAAAGGGTCTAACAGGTCCTCTTAACCTTCCAGCACCGGGCAGGCGTCAGTCCGTATACATCGACTTACCCGTCTTCGCACGGACCTGTGTTTTTAGTAAACAGTCGCTTCCCTCTATTCTCTGCGGCCACAACCAGCTCAACCACGTCGGTCACCAGTCATGGCCCCCCTTCTCCCGAAGTTACGGGGGCATTTTGCCGAGTTCCTTAACCACAGTTCTCCCGATCGCCTTAGTATTCTCTACCTGACTACCTGTGTCGGTTTCGGGTACGGGCCGTATATCCACATCGCTAGAGGCTTTTCTCGGCAGCATAGGATCACCAACTTCCCCAAAACGGGTACGCATCACGCCTCACCCACATGTGCTCCGGATTTACCTAGAACACGGGCCACACGCTTACACCACGATATCCATCACGTGGCACGGCTACCTTCCTGCGTCACCCCATCACTTGGCTACTACCAGTTCAGGTCCCCAGCATCACACACACCAACCAACCTAAAAGGCTAGTAAACGGCGCGTGTTCAGGTGGGTTAGTATCCCTGATTCACCATGGGCGCGGACACACGGGTACGGGAATATCAACCCGTTATCCATCGACTACGCCTGTCGGCCTCGCCTTAGGTCCCGACTCACCCTGGGAGGATTAACCTGGCCCAGGAACCCTTAGTCATTCGGCGGAGGAGTTTTCCACTCCTCATTCGCTACTCATGCCTGCATTCTCACTCGCGCACACTCCACACTAGGGTTACCCCAGCGCTTCACAGCAGTCACGCGACGCTCCCCTACCCAACCACCAAAAGGTGATTGCCGCGGCTTCGGCGGTGTACTTGAGCCCCACTACATTGTCGGCGCAGAACCACTCGACCAGTGAGCTATTACGCACTCTTTCAAGGATGGCTGCTTCTAAGCCAACCTCCTGGTTGTCTTCGCGATCCCACATCCTTTTCCACTTAGCACACCCTTAGGGGCCTTAGCCGGCGATCTGGGCTGTTTCCCTCTCGACTACGAAGCTTATCCCCCGCAGTCTCACTGCCGTGCTCTGACCTCACCGGCATTCGGAGTTTGGCTGATGTCGCTAAGATGATAGTCCCGCTAAACCAACCAGTAGCTCTACCTCCAGGAGGAAACACACGACGCTGCACCTAAATGCATTTCGGGGAGAACCAGCTATCACGGAGTTTGATTGGCCTTTCACCCCTACCCACAGCTCATCCCCTCAGTTTTCAACCTAAGTGGGTTCGCGCCTCCACAGAGTCTTACCTCTGCTTCACACTGGCCATGGGTAGATC
>NZ_JVOW01000004.1:0-2676 GCF_001055995.1 Corynebacterium sp. 239_CJEI
TTTTTTGATTCTTCTGATTTGAAGGGTTTTTGATGGAGGGTTTGATCCTGGCTCAGGACGAACGCTGGCGGCGTGCTTAACACATGCAAGTCGAACGGTAAGGCTCCAGCTTGCTGGGGTACACGAGTGGCGAACGGGTGAGTAACACGTGGGTGACCTGCCCTGCACTTCGGGATAAGCCTGGGAAACTGGGTCTAATACCGGATAGGACCGCACCGTGAGGGTGTGGTGGAAAGTTTTTTCGGTGTGGGATGGGCCCGCGGCCTATCAGCTTGTTGGTGGGGTAATGGCCTACCAAGGCGGCGACGGGTAGCCGGCCTGAGAGGGTGGACGGCCACATTGGGACTGAGACACGGCCCAGACTCCTACGGGAGGCAGCAGTGGGGAATATTGCACAATGGGCGGAAGCCTGATGCAGCGACGCCGCGTGGGGGATGACGGCCTTCGGGTTGTAAACTCCTTTCACCATCGACGAAGGGTTTCTGACGGTAGATGGAGAAGAAGCACCGGCTAACTACGTGCCAGCAGCCGCGGTAATACGTAGGGTGCGAGCGTTGTCCGGAATTACTGGGCGTAAAGAGCTCGTAGGTGGTTTGTCGCGTCGTCTGTGAAATTCCGGGGCTTAACTCCGGGCGTGCAGGCGATACGGGCATAACTTGAGTACTGTAGGGGAGACTGGAATTCCTGGTGTAGCGGTGAAATGCGCAGATATCAGGAGGAACACCGGTGGCGAAGGCGGGTCTCTGGGCAGTAACTGACGCTGAGGAGCGAAAGCATGGGGAGCGAACAGGATTAGATACCCTGGTAGTCCATGCCGTAAACGGTGGGCGCTAGGTGTGGGTTTCCTTCCACGGGATCCGTGCCGTAGCTAACGCATTAAGCGCCCCGCCTGGGGAGTACGGCCGCAAGGCTAAAACTCAAAGGAATTGACGGGGGCCCGCACAAGCGGCGGAGCATGTGGATTAATTCGATGCAACGCGAAGAACCTTACCTGGGCTTGACATATACAGGATCGCGCCAGAGATGGTGTTTCCCTTGTGGCTTGTATACAGGTGGTGCATGGTTGTCGTCAGCTCGTGTCGTGAGATGTTGGGTTAAGTCCCGCAACGAGCGCAACCCTTGTCTTATGTTGCCAGCACGTTGTGGTGGGGACTCGTAAGAAACTGCCGGGGTTAACTCGGAGGAAGGTGGGGATGACGTCAAATCATCATGCCCCTTATGTCCAGGGCTTCACACATGCTACAATGGTCGGTACAGTGGGTTGCCAGTCCGTGAGGGCGAGCTAATCCCGCAAAGCCGGTCTCAGTTCGGATCGGGGTCTGCAACTCGACCCCGTGAAGTCGGAGTCGCTAGTAATCGCAGATCAGCAACGCTGCGGTGAATACGTTCCCGGGCCTTGTACACACCGCCCGTCACGTCATGAAAGTCGGTAACACCCGAAGCCAGTGGCCTAACACATTTTGTGGGGGAGCTGTCGAAGGTGGGATTGGCGATTGGGACGAAGTCGTAACAAGGTAGCCGTACCGGAAGGTGCGGCTGGATCACCTCCTTTCTAAGGAGATTATTTTTCTTATGTCATGTGTCATCGTGTTGGTGGCGTGTGGCTATTTTTTGTTTTTGGGTGGAACACCTACTGGTTAGATCACTGAAGTGGTGGTCTGCGCGTGCGTGTGATGACTTTAAACGTTTGTGCTTTCCTTTTTTGTGTTGGTTGGTTGTTGGTGCGCTGTTGGGTGTCTGGGATGACACATGTTGTTGTTCCTGTTTACAGGTTGCTGCGTGCTGCGGGCAGGCTGCTGTTGTGGTGGTTTGTGTGTGGTGTGTGGGTGTTGTGTGAGAACTGGATAGTGGACGCGAGCATCTTGTTTTTCTGTAAGTTCGATTTTGTCAAGCAGTTTTTCTGTTTGTGATTGTTCTTAGTTATTTGTTTGTGTGTTGTGTTGTAAGGGCGCATGGTGGATGCCTTGGCATAGTAGGCCGATGAAGGACGTGAGAGGCTGCGATAGGCCTCGGGGAGCTGCCAACTGAGCGTTGATCCGAGGGTGTCCGAATGGGGAAACCTGGCCGTCGTTGTGGGCGGTCGCCGTTAGATGAATTCATAGTCTAATTGGTGGTTACGCGGGGAAGTGAAACATCTCAGTACCCGTAGGAGTAGAAAACAATTGTGATTCCGTTAGTAGTGGCGAACGAACGTGGATGAGGCTAAACCGCGTGCGTGTGATACCTGGCAGGGTTTGCGTGCGTGGGGTTGTGGGGATGCACTTTGCAGGGTCTGCTAGCCCTGCGTTGTGTTGTGTGGGTGTAGCGGAAGTGGATTGGAATGTCCTGCCGTAGACGGTGAGAGTCCGGTACGTGAAACACCCGTGCGTGCAATTGGTGTGTTGCCCGAGTAGCAGCGGGCTCGTGGAATCTGCTGTGAATCTGCCGGGACCACCCGGTAAGCCTAAATACCTGCTTATGACCGATAGCGGATTAGTACCGTGAGGGAATGGTGAAAAGTACCCCGGGAGGGGAGTGAAATAGTACCTGAAACCATGTGCTTACAATCCGTCAGAGCCCTTTTTGTGGGGTGATGGCGTGCCTTTTGAAGAATGAGCCTGCGAGTCAGCGGCATGTCGCGAGGTTAACCCGTTTGGTGGGGTAGTCGTAGCGAAAGCGAATACTAACTAGTGTGTT
>NZ_JVOW01000005.1:0-63785 GCF_001055995.1 Corynebacterium sp. 239_CJEI
CGGCACCCACCAGCAACACACACGCGCAAACGACAACCAAACAAGCACTTTCCCAAAAAAAGTATTAGTTAGTACATCGGCACACTATTGAGTTCTCACACAACACACACCCACGAAGACAACCACCCCAACCAGGGCAACCACCACGTGAGCAGCGAGAGAAAACATTAACAAACAATTAACCAGAAAGTCAAACCAACGACTCCCAGCGGCTAACCGCACGAAAACATTTCCCCCACATCAACCAACCAAACACATAAACTGCCTGGCCACGCTGACCTCCAGATACATTACACACATGCCCCTATTTAAGCGAATCCGCTGGTAGAACCTGGAAAACGAATCACTTTAGTTAACTCTGTACGCCAGATTTGAGCCTTCCTACGGCTCGGGCGCTACTTTTCAGCAACTCAGCAATCGACCAATTACTTAGTCAGAGCCGCCTTGTCACCTGCGAGTCGTCGCCAAGCAGTGGCAGACGCGACCCCCATCAGCGCACCCGCACCCAGAAACACGCTGCCTGCACCCATCGCGGTAGCACCCAAACCAGCAACCGGCGGCAGGATGACCTGCGCCAAGCGGTTACCCATCAGTCGGATGGATAGCGCCTGAGCGCGCACCTCGGCATCCACCAGGGAGCTCACCCACGTCATTGACATGGGCATGACAAAACCCCACGCCAAGCCACAGATACCAACTGCGACAACCATCAGCCACGCACTCTGTAGCCACGGCATTGCCAAAAGCGGCAGGACACCGGCACAAACTGCAATGATAAGGACTCGATTGCGATTAGCTCGGTTCAAAACAGTCGGCATGAGGGCTCGGGAAATAATCGCGAGGCCACTACGCGCACCAAGGATTGCCGTCACCTCGGCAACACTAAAGCCCAGTTCGCGTCCCAGCACCGGCACATATGCCGTCAACAGGTCAATGGCTACGATGACCGCAATTGATACAGCCATGGCGCTGGACATGCCGTCGATACGCAGGATGCTTAGGACCGATGCGCCGCTGGCTTCGGCCTGCGCCGGCCGCCTCTTGTCCATCCGGCTGCGGTCGCTAACAGTCGACGCCGGGGATTGCTCAGTTGAGCTAGCAGCTTGCACTTCGGCGGCTGCATTCGCTTCGTGCCGTCGATAAGCAGTTGCGACCGGCCAGCCGATGACCAGGGCGACCGCGCCGATTCCCGTCATCGCCCAGAGCGCAGAAGTGGTGGCGGTCATGGCGCTGCCGTCGTGGTTGGGAGTGAGCAGACCTGCACCGACAATGCCGAGGAACTGCCCGACGGAAATTCCGAGCGTGAAATAAGCAAAGAGGCTATCGAGCCCGGCGACGCCGCCACGCAGGTGCGAAACCATGCCTTGAGCGGCGATGAGCGTGGTCATGTGGGCAAAACCCAGGGCCACGTAGCCGAGCAGAAGAATAGGTAGGTTCGGCGAGAGCGCCATTACTGCTGCCGCGATGACGGTGGCGACGAGACCGGAGTACATGACTTCGGTGGCGCGATGACTGTCGACAAGCTTGCCGGCGGGAAGCGCAATAATAAGAGGTACAAGTGAAAATGCGGCAGTGAACCAGCCGACGGTGGCGGCGGAACCGCCAAAATCGAGGACTCGCCAAGAAAGCAGCACGCGACCGCCGTTGAAAACCGCTTGTCCCAACACAGTAATGAGAACCAATAGGCCGAACCAGCGTCTCATACCTGTTTGTAACTCCCCTTCTCCTGTGTGGTCGTACTCTTCGCGGGGCGATTTCTTTGCACGTCAATACCTAAATTGATCGGTGCCTTCTCGTCGACTCGCACTCCTGCCAACCCGCGAAGGGCGGTCAAAGTGATGCGGCTTATTAAGAATAGTCCCTGAAGTTAAACATGTTTAGCGCATAGAATGAATTATTCGGGCATCCTTGTCGATGTAACCGGTTTGCTTATTTAGTTAATAAAGAATCAGGAATTAGGAGCCATGCTTGAACGCACATTGGTGTTCGTCGATACGTCATATTTATTGGCGAGCTTTTACAACTCGTGGGAAACCGGAGCCCGCGGGCAATTAGAAATCGACCTTAGAGAAGTAGTTAGTGTCCTTGACCGAATGATTAACCAGCAGCTGAACCAGCCAGTTCAGCGGCAACTTTGGTACGACGGCATCCCGGAGTCGGGGCCGCATCGTTACCAGCGCTCACTGCGCACGATTGATGGTGTGCAGCTGCGCGCAGGTCAGCTCATTGAATGGGGTGACCGACGGACTCAGAAGGCCGTCGATACGCGACTCGTCGCAGACATGGTCGTCGCCGGCCTGCGCAACCAAGTTTCCGATATCGTGCTGGTCTCGGGCGATGCGGACATGCTGCCCGGCGTCGCTGAGGCTTCGGCTGCCGGTGTGCGTGTGCATCTCTACGGCTTCGGCTGGGACTCCATGTCCGGTGCACTTCGCCATGCCTGCGATTCGACGACAATCCTCGATCCCCGCGAGGACTTCGCCGACGCCATGCAGCTCAACGTCCTTGAAGGCCCAATCCCACCGGTCGTCCGCACGAATAAGCCGCTGGGCGATGCCGAACCAATCGAGGATCTCGGCGCCACCTGCGTGCCGGATACGCGCATCACTCCTCCGGGCGAGGGCTCGCTTGACGACGGCACGGAGAACACTCCCTCCGCTGCCGACGGTGACGCTGCTTCGCCGGAGGCCGGCACTCCGGAGGTTCCGCAGGACCAGCGCGTTGTGCCATCCCCCACGGCTGACAGCGACTCCGACTGTCGCAGCGAAGACAATGCCGCAGCCACGCCGACGGCCAAGGCCGACTCGCCGAAGTTCAACGAGGTCGAGCACGCGGCCAAGATGGGTGCCCGGGAAATCCCGGCGCAGGCTGAGCACCGCGCTGAGGTAGAGCGCACCGGCGGTTCGGAAGCTACACGGGTGGATTCCGCTGCTTCGGGCGTTTCGGCTGCCTCACCAACGCAGCCAACGCAGCCAGCACAGCCTTCTCCAGCGACCATGCCCGGCGCGACAGTCAACACTGGCAGTGGGGCTGGTAACGACACTGTGAACAACACCGGAGCCGAGCATGCAGGCGCGTCTGCCCCCGATTCCGCGTCGTCGACTGCAACCGGCAGTGGGGAGTCGGCGACGGAGTCGTCGACAAGCGAAGACGGTGCCAACACGAGTACGCCGAAACCAAGCCCGCGGCCGAATCCTTCGATGATGGCGCCAAGGAGGAAGCTGCGTAGTCGATACGTGCCCCTGCCGAACGAGGTGTGGGCATCCGCGGGTTTTCAGACGCCGTTCGATGTGGGACAGCAGTACGCGAACTGGTGGTACGAGAATATTGCAAACGAGCAGGCGCGCGATAGTGCCCACTTGCTCTCTGGTGGTGGGCTGCCACCGGACATTGATCGTCCGCTGCTGCAGTTTGCGTGCGAAACCCTGCACGAATACACGCTGACGGAGACGCAGCGCGTCAATCTGCGCGATGGTTTCCACGCCGGTATCCGCGGAGTGCTGCTCGCGCGGAAGAACGGCGAATTGGAGTAATAGCGCGCCTCACGGATTCGGCAGTTTCGGTGGCTTCAGCACTGCTGGCGCTACTGTCGCTGCTGGCGCTGCTGGTGCGAGAAAGTGTCGGGGTTTATGTCAGTTTAGGGTGGTTTTTCCCGCTCAAACTGACATAAACCCCGACACTTTCTTGTTGACGATTGTTGGCAACTGGTGAACGCTACTTCGCTTCGTCTGCGTCCGTTGTGGTGTCCTCAACGGCCTCAACGGACTCGACAGCCTCGGCGGCCTCGGCGGCCTCCAGCTCGCCGGCGTTATCCTTCGCGGCAGAACCGGATTCGAGAGCAGCGTTTTCATTACTCATCTGGGCACGAATTTCGGCCAGACGCATGTCAGCAGCGGCATCGCGAGTCGAAGTCTCGATCTCAGCCATGCGACCTGCTTGTGAGGATTCCGCGAGCTCCTGAGCGCCCAACGCATTGGCGTAGCGGCCTTCAATCTTCTCACGGACCGAATCCAAAGTCGGCACATTCGGATCCTCGGAAATACCCTGCATGCTCTGGAGAGTCTTCGACGCGGTCTCTTGCATCTTGGCCTGATCCGCCTGCGACTCCAGCTTGCGGATATCCTGCTTAATCTGCTCGTAGCGAGCCTGCGACTGCTGCGCCTGACGCTGTGCCTCCTCAGCAGCAGATACGGCCTGCTGGTGGAGCTGCGTAGTATTTTCCAGCTCCTTTTCAACATTCACCAGCTGGGTGGCAAACACCTCAGCAGTGCTTTCCATCTTCTGTGCAGTGGCCTCATCGCCCTTGGCACGAGCTTGATCCGCATTGGCGAGTGCCTGCCGGGTGTTCTCGGTAATCTTGTCACGCTCAGAGGTCAACCGCCCCAGCTGCATTTCCAGCTGATTGCGGTTGCCGATGATAGCCGCAGCCTGACGCTGAATCTCCTGATGGCGCTGACGCTCGGCCTCAGCTGCCTGTGCAATCTGAACCTTAGGATCCGCATTGTCCTCGATCTTCTTATCGAACGAAGACATCATGTACTTCCAGCCCTTGGCAAATGGATTAGCCATGCAAATCCAACCTTCCTCAACATATGCGGAATAACTAATCGGAACCGAGAAGATTCCATCTCTTAAAAAATTGTACGTGAGCTAGCTCGCTCTCTCTCGGCAAACGGTAAGAGCTGGTTACCGACGAGCAAGACTCCCCTAGAGTTGTAAACTCTCTAAACATGGTTCATTGCCCTCAACGCGCGTACCGCGGACTGGCCGCGAGTCTCGCCGCGGTAATTACTCTGTCAGCAACTGCGCCGCTGGCTAACGCGACAGTCACCGCAACTGCTGACTCCACCGATACCGGTGCATTTTCGCAGGTAGTCGTAGCAGCTCCATCCTCAACGGAGCCGGCTAAGCCCTCCGACGCAAAAACGAAGAAGACCACCGAAAAGCCAACTGAAAAGGCTCCCGAGAAGAGCACAGGGCGAACCGCAGAGAAGTCGGCTGAGAAGTCGACCGAGAAAACCTCTTCACCGACATCGGAAACGTCCTCGACGGAGCCGTCGGAAAGCACTGTGAAAAGTGAGCCGAAGGAGTTTCCCCCACTTGTGCCAGGGGCGAAGACCCAGTGGGGCCTTGGCGTGCAAACTCGTCTCGACGAAGTGACCGAGAACTTCGATGCTAAGGGCGGCATGCTCGGCATGGGCATTCTGGATCGCCAGACCGGTGAGTTCATCTGCAACTCACACTGTGATGATGTTTTTCGCCTCGCCAGCCTGATGAAGGTATTCGTCGCCGACGTTGTGGCCTATTCCAACTACACGCAGCCGAAGAAGGGCGAGATCGTCGCTGGCGAGGGCGATATGCCGGTTGAGGGCAACCCCGACGCCATGCTGCGCGACGACATGATTCGATACTCCAACAACGAAGCAACTGACGAGCTGTGGGATTCCTACGGCGGTGTACGCATCGTTGACAATGTCCGACAGCGCTACGGCCTCTCGGATAAGACTGTCGGCTCACCTATGTGGGGAGCCACCACCAGTACGCCAGCCGACATGGTTGCCTACTTTGACCGGATGCTGAGCGAAGAAGGCGGGCTGAGCGACACGGAGACCAAATACATGCGTCAGCTGATGTACTCACTGCCGCGCTACTCCTACGGCGATGCAGACCAGAACTTCGGTCTGCGTGCAGCGCTACCGAAGGAAACGATTGCCAACAAGTCCGGTTGGTACGAAGAGCAGCACACCACTGCCGGATTCCTTGGCGACGATGACCGTTACGCTATCGCGGTTCTGGGCAAAAACCTGACCGCCAACGAACTCACCGAAGCTGTCAAGCACGTGTTCCCAGACGGGCAGGTTCTGCCAACAGGTGAGAAGGAGACAAAGCACGCCCGCACCAGCGCACCACTGTCGATTGAGGAGGACTCAAACAAAGTCGCTCCAGCCCTGTGGGCGCTAGTAGCAGCACTCGCTGGCTTTGGTATTGGCTGGCTCATTCGTGGCCAGCGCGCGGACTAGATACAAAAAGCCCCCCGCGCGCTTGAGGGCTAGTTCAGGCGCGGGGGCTTACGCGGAAGTGCTCCAAGTCGGAAAACGCACAGTATGCGGGCTGAACCGCAGAGTTTACTCGGTAGCGCTATCCTGTGCGGCCTGCTCGGCAATTTGCGCACGGACATCATCCATGTTCAGCTCCGAAGCCTGGCCAACCAGATCGCTCAGGGCGGCCTCCGGCAGCACACCAGAGTGCTGGAACAGCAGGATTCCCTCGCGGAAAACAAACAGCGTCGGAATCGACTGAATGCCCAGGGCTGCCGAAACCTCCTGGTTGGCATCGGTGTCCAGCTTTGCGAACACTACCTCTGAGTGCTTCTCGGAAGCCTTCTCATAAATCGGGGCGAACTGGCGGCACGGACCGCACCAGGATGCCCAGGCATCAACGAGCACGATGTCGTTGTTCTGAATAGTCTCAGCGAAAGTCTCGTTCGTAATATCAACAGTTGCCATGGGTCTAACTCCTCTTACTCTTTAACGTCGTGTTCTAACTTCACGTTCTTTACGTAGGTTTTTACCCGTTAGTCTCCCACAACGCACGCGGGGGTCGATTCATTCCCGCCGGGTTCGCGGGAACGTCGTAAAGCGGCGCGTGCTAGTGGTTGATGCGGACAGTGTTGGCCTGTTTACCCAGACCATCGATGGTGATGACCATTTCCTGGCCATCCTGAAGGTAGGTCTGCGGGCTCATGCCGTGGCCAACACCCGCCGGCGTTCCCGTGGAGATGACATCGCCCGGGTTCAGCTGCACGAACTGTGAGATGTAGGCGATCAACTTCGCCGGGGAGAAAACAAGGTCCGCAATCGGTGCATCCTGGCGCAGCTCTCCGTCGACGTATGTGCGCACCCGCGCGGAGTCCGCATCGAAAGCATCAGCCGTGAGCATCCACGGCCCGAAAGCACTGGCGCGCTGCAACGTCTTCCCCTGTAGCCACTGCGCGGTAGCGTACTGGAAATCGCGCTGAGTGAAGTCATTCATAATCGCGTACCCAGCGATAGCGTCCTGTGCCTGCTCCTCCGACACCCGCAGGCAGGTCTCACCGACGATAACCGCGAGCTCGCCTTCGTAATCGAGCTTCTCCGCGCAGGCCTCCGGCACTCGGATATCATCCTTCGCACCGGCGACGGCATCGGCAAACTTCGCGAATAACGTTGGCACCTCGGGGCGCTGGTGCCCCATCTCGTCGATGTGCGCGGCATAGTTCAAGCCGACGCAGACGATTTTGCCCGGCCGCGTAATCAGCGGTGCGAACGCCCACGCGCTCTCCGCCATGACGTTGTCAGGGTTGTTCCCCGCCTCCGCCAAGAGTTCTTCCGCTTCACGACGCCACGTTGGCCGCGCTAACACATCTCCGAGACAGTGGTCATCAAAAAGGACCGCTACGCCGTCGCCGAGAACAGCGGCGCGGGTTGCACCCTGGTATCGCAACGTTGCTAGACGCATGGCTTTCTCATTTCTTCATGGCTATTCTCTGTGTCACTTCTGCCGCCTGATCGGCTCCCGGTTCCACGCTACCGCCTTGTTGAGCTGAATTAGGAAGCAGGTTCGCTCTTAGGCTGCCGCGGAGCCTCGCCTTCAGGCAGGGAAGAAGGATTCTGACTGCGCTGAAGGGCACGCTGCCCCGGCGTAGTCATGCGCACTACCCACACAGGACGGACAAAGAGCCACCCGGCACCGATGGCAAGCAGCAACCTGTGCAGACCAAGACACAGCATCGCCGCAATGATAGTCACCAGCGGCGTCATGATGACCAAATGTGGGTCCTTCGGCAGAATGAGGTCACAAATAATCATGACCACAACCAACATTGGAATGTGCATGAGGAAGATAGGCAGCGTTCGGCCGCCAACCTTTTCAAAAGGCACAACTAGGCGAGTGTTCTGCAGCATCGCCATAATATTGATTGCAGCCAGTGCGCCAGTGGTGGACAGGTACACGCGGGTGAAGCCGACGTTGCCTTCGTTAAAGCTCGAGTAGGTCGCCTGCACCCAGATCGCCACCGACAGAAACGCCGTCAGCGTCACTAGTAGTGCGAGACCACTGCGACGCTGTGCCATCCGGAAGATCCAGGGCGCGCCGTACATGCCCAGCACGTAGAAGAACAGCATTTTGCTGACAAAGTCCCACGACCAGCTGGACGAGGCAAAAGGCGCCCATGCACTAATGAGGCCTGTAACGATGAGCTGAATCACCGGATGTACCCAGCGGAATGCTCGTGTGAGAATTGCGAACAGCGCCAGCGCCCACAGGAACCATAGGTAGGAAGTTGGTTCGATGATCGCGTGAAGCGTGTTGTAAATTCGCGGCCCCCACGCGCTATGGTCTGTAATCGGCGCCGGAGACACTATGCCATCGGCATCCACGTGCGTATACGGCATGAGGAAAAGCACGAAGTCACGCAGTGGAACCCAAATCACGTAGAGATAGACCATCACCCAGATTCGGCGATTGGCTAACTTATGCCACGACTCCTTGAGTGCCTTGCCGGCAAAGAGACCAGATAGCAGGAAAAACAGCGGCATACGGATTGGTCCGAGGAAGAAGTTAATCCCCGCCCACTGCGCCGTGTAGTAACCGTGCGCTTGCAGCTCTGTGATGGCATGGCCAAGCACAACTAAAAGAATGCACAGCCCCTTAGCCGCATCTACCCAACCGACGCGCTGTTTCGGCGCACTCTTCTGCCTTTTCGCTTTGGCCTCCGCTGCCACGGGAGCGGCAGTTGGTGACATAGTGCTTCCCCGCTTCCCGACGACTCCGCGTAACCCTCAAAACCTTCAAAACCATCAACGCACGAAAACTCGCCCCATTGACTGTCACTCACCTTACCTAGCCCCCCGGATTGCACTAATTCTGGGTGGCTAGGCCAGGCACCTAGAGAGAACCGCTGGGCTCCTCCGCTAGGTTGGCGAACCTGGAGTAGTGCAGCTGGTGGGCCACAGCAATGCTTCCGGTCGGTCCACCACGGTGCTTTGCGACGATAATATCCGCCTCACCAGCACGTTCATGGTCAGCCTCCTGCGAGTCCGGCCGGTAAATTAGCATGACGATATCGGCATCCTGCTCCAGCGAACCCGACTCACGCAGGTCCGAGACCTGTGGCTTCTTATCTGTGCGAGCTTCCGGACCACGGTTCAGCTGCGAAATTGCAATCAGCGGTACCTCGAGTTCCTTCGCCAACAACTTGAGCTGACGGGAGAACTCCGAGACCTCTTGCTGCCTGGACTCGACTTTTTTACCCGAGCTCATCAGCTGCAGGTAGTCGACCACAATCATCTTCAGATCGTGCTTCTGCTTCAGCTGACGTGCCTTCGCGCGAATTTCCATCATGGTCAGGTTCGGCGAGTCATCAATAAACAGCGGAGCATCCCGAATCTTGTCGCCGACCTCGACCAGCTTTGTCCAGTCCCGCTCATCCAGGTCACCGGAGCGCAAAGATGCCATGTTGATTTTCGCCTCTGCGGACATGATGCGCATCATGATTTCGTTGCGCGACATTTCCAACGAGAAAATTGCGCTGGTCATGCCGTTGCGAATCGATGCCGAACGCATGAAGTCCATCGCCAGCGTGGACTTACCCACACCCGGACGAGCCGCAATAATCACCATCTGACCTGGGTGAAGGCCGTTCGTCAGCTTGTCCAGGTTGGTAATCCCCGTCGGCACACCCTGCGCCAGACCGCCGTTTTGGGTAATAAGATCCAGTTCCTCCAGCGTGTCATCCAGGACATCGGCGATGGGAACGTAGTCATTCTTCGTGTTCTCACGTCCAACGCTGAAGATGAGCTGCTGCGCCTCATCCACCAGCTGCTCCGGCTCCGTGTCCTCCGCGCCCGCATAGCCGATCTGGGCGATCTTCGTGCCGGCCTCGACCAGGCGACGGATTGTCGCCTTCTCCGCAACAATGCGGGCATAGAACTGCGCATTCGCCGCCGTTGGAACCAGGGAGGCCAAGGTGTGCAGGTACAGCGGACCACCGATACGCTCCAGGTCTCCAGTTCGATCCAGACGACCTGCCAGCAAAATAGGGTCAATTTCCGAGGACTCACCGTAGAGGTGCAAAATCGCCGAGTAAATCGTCTGGTGCGCTGGCCGGTAGAAATCCTCCGGCGTCAGCTGCTCGTACACATCCGCAACGACCTCTGAGTTCAGCAGCATCGCGCCGAGCACACTCTGCTCCGCCTCGATATTGTGCGGCGGCGTGCGCTCAAAAGTCGCGCCCGCGACCGCACTCGCACGAGCGCCACGACCACGGTCTCGCTCCCAGTCCCGCGCCCCAGATCCGCTTGCCGACGATCCGTTGCCCGAGCTCTGAGAGAAGGAATACTCCTCCGGTGGCGCATCCTCTACCGGCGGTTCCGGGGGCAGCGGAACGTCATCGAAGGAATCATCGTGGGAATTTACCGAGTAGGAGGACGCCTCGTCCCCTGCTCCGGAATGACCACCATCACCTACAGGCTGACTCATCGTGAGCAGCTCCTCCCCTTCTGGACCACTTAGGTGCCTTTTCAACCCTGTTGCTGACTGACCGTCACACTCAATATGTCTGTTCCGACCGCCAGCACTGGACACCTGACTACCTACCGCAGTTATACCTGTTCGAGCGGATTGACGGACCTGTAAAAGTACCCTTGAAGGCCCCGGAAAACAATCTTCTACGGTGTTTATCCCCGAAGTTATCCACAGCACCTGTGGACAAGCCTGGGGAGAACATGTGCACAATCAAGAAAAGTCCAGGTGAACGGTCCATAACCCTAAACCGCCGCTTGAATGTTAACGGGGGTAGCGGAGTTTCAACCCGGAAATATTCTATCTACGCAGGTCAGTGCGTATTTGCCTTAATTCTGCACAAATGTAATCCTCTGTTACCTCGTTAGCATCGATGCTGCTCATGCGGAGATTATTAACGATAAATTAATAAAAATCTCGCGCTCTCCAGAAAAGTTATCCACGGCAGCCAGGCAAGTTACCCACAGGTTTATCCACAGCAATCATCGTTAGCCTGTGGACAAGTCGTAGACGCTCTTTCCAACACCTGCGTAAAAGGCTTTAAACCAGCCTTAAACCACGAAAAGCCCCGACCTTTCACTACGAAAGATCAGAGCTTCACGTGTGCTGTTGTCATTGGGCCTCAGAGCCCGCGCAGTCTTTAAACGCGGTGCTCGTCAGCCGCCGTCAAAGTAAAAACTCTAAACCGCGAACTTACGCGGCGACGACCTGTACGGAAACATGCGCGGTAATCTGCGGGTGCAGCGCGATGTCAACGGTGTGCTTACCAAGGGACTTGATCTGGCTCGGAGCAAGCACGACTGCGCGCTTGTCGATAGCCTGACCGGAAGCCTTACGAACTGCATCGGCGATGTCACCCTTGGTGACAGAACCGAACAGCTTGCCATTTTCCGAAGCCTTCACAGCAACGGAGACGTTGTCGAGCGAATCAATCTTCTGCTTGACTTCACGTGCATGGTCGAGGTCGCGGATAGCGCGAGCCTCCTGGGCACGACGAATGCCCTCGATCTGCTTTTCTGCGCCGCGGGTGGCAACAATTGCCAGTCCGCGAGGAAGCAGGTAGTTACGTCCGTAGCCGGCCTTGACCTCAACGATGTCGCCTGCGACACCGAGCTTGTCAACGTCGGCGGTGAGGATCAGCTTCATGATCCCTGCCTTTCGCTGGATATGTCTTTAAAAGATTATGAGAATTGTGGATGCTAAATCTGCTGCAAACTAGTCACGTAGTGCCGTGGCTGCAAGGAGCTTAGAACGGAGGCTCATCGCCGCCGAAGCCGCCACCGGCCGGAGGAGCTGAGTTCCACGGATCTTCCGCAGGAGCTCCGCCACCAAAACCGCGATCGCCCTGTCCACCCTGGTTGCCCTGGTTTCCACCAAAGCCACCGCCGAAACCACCACCGGCATTTCCGCCCTGGCTGCGGTTGCCGCCGCCAAAGTTTCCACCGCCGTTGCGTGGAGTGCGCGTGACCTGAGCTCGAGCGAACTTCAGGGACGGGCCCACCTCATCGACCTCAACCTCAAAGACGGTACGACGCTCGCCCTCGCGGGTCTCGTAACTGCGCTGGCGCAGACGACCCTGGACGATGACGCGCATGCCCTTGGAGAGACTTTCGACAGCGTTCTCCGCCGCCTCACGCCACAGGCTGCAGGTGAGGAACATACCCTCGCCGTCAACCCACTGGCCATCTCGGTACACCCGCGGAGTCGACGCGACGCGGAAGTTCGCGACGGCGGTGCCGTTCTGGGTGTACTTAAGCTCCGGGTCAGCAACCAGGTTGCCAACCACTGTGATTTGTACGTCTCCCTGAGCCATGCTTCTTCTCCTCGGTTGTATTCTGTCGAGCTGATGATGGGGCTTTCGCCCGCTATCCTACGACTTTCGCATTACCGGTGTGTCCCATTCGAGCACTCTGGTTACGCAAATATGACGCAGATTAACGATCAACCCGCAGCACCTTGGTGCGCAGGATGCTGTCGTTCAGATTCAGACGACGGTCGAGTTCCAGCACGGTTGCGGACTCGCAGGTGAGGTCGACGACAACGTAGATGCCGTCTTCCTTCTTCTCGATCGGGTAGGCGAGGTGGCGCTTACCCCAGATGTCCACCTTCTCCACCTTGCCGTTCTCCTTGCGGACAACGTCGAGGTACTTCTCCAGGGACGGGCCTACGGTGCGCTCATCCTGAGACGGATCGATAATAATCATTACTTCGTAGTGACGCACGGACCTCATCACCTCCTATGGTCTAGTTCTTGTATTTCGGCTACACAGCGTGGTGCGCTGGCACTGTCTTTCATGCCAACCGCTATGCAGCAGGAGGATCGTTGCGTCAAGCAACCCTGCCAGGGTACCGCAGGCAGAGGTATATGTCCTAATCGCAGGCGCCATCGGCAAGCAGTACTGGCAAGCGGTGTCAGGGCGCCGAATAGAAAGAGACGCACACAGAGCTACTGCGTGCGCCTCTTTGAATTGTGAAGTTGTCGCGTGCTTGGTGGGCAGTTAACGCTCTAGCAACTGACTACCTGGCCTGCGTCCTACATTGATGTCGAGGAAGCATGTGCCAACGCAATAATCACCGGAATGACTGTCGCGAATAGGAAAGCTGCCAGGCACAGAGCCCAAATGATTGCCGGTTTCCACTTCTGCATGAAGCCCCAAAAGGCCGTGCCGAACATCAGGAAGCCAATCGCGACGCAGACGATGGTGAAAATCACCCACGTGTCCACTTACTGTCCACCTCCAGGGTTACCGGGGTCTCCGCCGCCTTCATTGCCACCGCCGAAACCACCGCCTCCCGGAATCGGGATGGGCAGTAGGTCAGCGATTCCGCCGCCACCGCCTCCGCCATCGCCACCCGGAACCGGAAGCGGTGCAGGCTGCTCCTCGGAGGACTCAGAGGTCGACTCCTCGGCCGACTCCTCTTCTGTGGTCTCCGGGGCATAGCCCTGGTCATAGCCAGAGTCAGAGGTCGACGGCGCCTGGTACTGCGGCGCACCTGCGACACCACCGATTGGCTCCGGCTTGGTGAAGTACTCAAAGTCCTCGTTAGACAGTGCGTTATCCATGGTGTACTTCCACAGATCACCCGGGGTTTGCGAGCCGTACATGATGCCACCATAGGAGTTGTAGAGCGCCGAACCATCGACGTTGCCAACCCACACTGCAGTCGACAGCTGCGGTGTCGAACCGATCATCCACGCATCCTTGTTCTGGCCGGTGTCACCCAACTGCGTAGTACCGGTCTTGGCGGCCGACGGGCGACCACCACTCAAGGGCTTGTTGCTGTAACCGGCAATAGGCTCCATGGCCGATATCATATTGGTGGCCACTGCCTTGGAAACTCGACGGTCGCCCTTGTCAGCGTTGGACTCGTAAACAATCTCGCCCTTGGAGTTTTCGACCTTCTCTACGAAGTGAGTCTGCTGATAGACGCCATCGTTAGTCAGGGTAGCCAGACCAACGGCCATATCCAGCGGACGTGAGAGGTACTGACCCAGGGCGATACCGTCCTGCGAGTGACCGTTGTCGTCCATCAGAGTCTTTTCAATACCCGGGATGGACTCAGCCACGCCCAGACGATGAGCCATTTTGGCGGTGTCATCCGGACCATTCTTCAGGTCGCGCTGCAGGCGAATAAACGGGGTGTTCAGCGACTGCTTCAGGGACTCATAAAGCGGAAGCACGCCACCGCCGGCACCGCCGTCGTTGTGCAGAGTGACGTTACCGGACTGCACAGGTGCCGAAGAGTACTGCGCGGTCAGTGGAATACCTTGATCGAGAGCTGCTGCCAGCGCAAAAATCTTGAAAGTAGAGCCGGTCTGCAGACCGCTGTTTGCGTAGTCCCAACCAGTCGGATCGTCGCCACCGTAGTAGGCGCGGACAGCACCGGTCTTCGGCTCCACCGAAACGATGGCGGCACGCAAACCCGTTGACTGATCGACGTAGTTTTCCATCGCATCCAGGGCAGCCTGCTGCACCGTCGGGTCAATGGTCGTCGTAATGCGTAGACCGCCAGTGTTGACCTCCTGCTCGGAGATACCTTCGCGCTCCAACTCAGCCAGCACCTGATTCTTGATCATGGCAGCCGGGCCGGGCTCCGGAGCCTGCTTCGGCGCCAACGCCGGATCGATGGTCTCCGGGTACTGCATTCCCGCGCGGTCCTGCGGCGAGACGATGTTCATCTCCACCAGGCCATCGAGGACGTAGTTCCAACGCTGCTCAGCCTCTGGACGGTTAGTCCACGGATCCAGTGCGGATGGACGCTGAATCGAGGCTGCCAGCACGGCACCCTCTTCGGCATTCAGCTCACCGACTTCCTTACCGAAGTAGGCCTTCGACGCTGCCGCGATACCGTATGCGTTACGACCAAAGTAAATCGTGTTGAGGTAGGCCTCAAGGATTTCGTCCTTGGTCCACTCCCGCGCCATCTTCGCCGACATGACCAGTTCCTTGGCCTTACGGGTCAGCGTGCGCTCATTGCCCACCACAGCATTCTTGACGTACTGCTGCGTAATGGTCGAGCCGCCACCGGCACTGGAATTACCAGTCACGACTCCCAGAGCCGCACGGGCATAACCAGTCAAGGAGAAACCCGGGTTGGTATAGAAATCACGATCCTCAGCTGCCAGCACTGCATTGCGTACAGCATCCGGCACCTTGTCGATAGTGATGTTGCTTCGGTTACCGCCCTCGGGGACGATGCGCGTGATTTCCTTTTCACCAGAACGGTCATAAATCACCGCAATCTGGCTATTGGCCAACTCCTCTGGCTCCGGCACGTCCGTTGTCGCATAAGCAACACCGAACACAACTACCGGCAACAGCACGACCAACGCCACGGCTAGACCGAG
Organism: Corynebacterium sp. 239_CJEI; assembly: GCF_001055995.1. Lineage (NCBI taxonomy): Bacteria > Bacillati > Actinomycetota > Actinomycetes > Mycobacteriales > Corynebacteriaceae > Corynebacterium > Corynebacterium sp. 239_CJEI. Next base: position 15,410 of record NZ_JVOW01000005.1, read on the forward strand.
CCACGCTAAAATTCGCCGCTTATTGTCAGTCGGCTGTTCTTCTTGCGCCATCGAGCTTTCCTCTTCATGGTCATCTGGTTCATGGTCATCTGGGGCGTACTGCCCCTTCTCCGGGTCCGGCTCGCTTGCCGACGTCATCTCTGAACCGGTAGCCAGACCCTCGTCACTGCCACCGACCGAAACAGCATCAATGCTGTCGCTGGAATCGTCGTCAAGCGATGCGTCATCGGAGCGTGCGTGCGTATTGAAGGAATCAGCATCCGGCTGATCCCACCACTCGCCTGATGAATTAGAACCCTGGCCCTCGTGAGGGCTGTTAGGACCGCCTGGGCTATCGGGTCGATCATTGCTCACGGGTGCTCTCCCTAGTTTTCTGACTCTTCTCGAGCTGCCTGAAGTGTCCGGGTCAGGAAACTCCACTTGCAGTCGGGGCACACCTCAACTTCTTTGACGGTGCACGAACCATATTCATTAACTATTGCGGATAATTCGTTTTCAGTACAAGCAGAGCCGGAACGACGGCCCAAGTTTTCTCCGAACACCCAGAATACGAGTCGGAGGTCGAATTTGCGACATACTGGGCACTCTTCCTGGGACTTTCTGCCGTGAAAACGCGCGGCAGCGACCAGCCGAGCATCGGCATCACAGAGTGATTTCCGTGAAATCTCCCCTGCACGCCACTGCTCCAATAACTGCTTCTTGAGCAAGGAGTGATCGATCTCGCCCTGCCATGTCATCACGAAGACAGATTAGCAGGCGCGTGCGGGCTGATTTCACCCCCGCTTTATCGGTAAACACATGCCCCCTCACGGTTCGGGCATCGGCAAAAAACGCATAAAGGTATAACGTCACGCTCGTTACCTCAATGCGTGCACCCACTCACGGCCGCACCGCGGGCGTAAGGCCCTGGTGCGGGTTCTGATGCTAGGTTCTGATGCGAGTTCCCGGTGTGAGTTCCCGGCGCGAGGTCAAAGCCTCCGAGCACATAGTTTCAAGGAGAATTACCAAATGAGTTCAATTCGCGTCGCTATCGTCGGCGTCGGCAACTGCGCCTCCTCCCTGGTGCAGGGTGTCGAGTTCTACCGCGATGCAAAGCCCGATGAGACCATTCCTGGCCTCATGCACGTCGTCTTCGGCGACTACCACGTCTCCGATGTCGAGTTCGTCGCAGCTTTCGATGTTGACGACAAGAAGGTCGGCAAGGACCTCTCCGAGGCCATTGTTTCCTCCGAGAACTGCACCATCAAGATTGCCGATGTCCCGACTCTCGGCGTTGAGGTTCAGCGCGGCCCGACCCTGGATGGCGTTGGCAAGTACTACGCGGACACCATCGACGAATCCCCGGCTGAACCGGTCGACGTTGTTCAGGCGCTGAAGGATGCCAAGGTCGATGTCCTGGTCTCCTACCTGCCGGTCGGTTCAGAACAGGCTGACAAGTTCTACGCACAGTGCGCCATTGACGCTGGTGTAGCTTTCGTCAATGCCCTGCCGGTCTTCATCGCTTCCGACCCGGAGTGGGCCAAGAAGTTCGAAGACGCAGGGGTTCCGATTGTCGGCGACGACATCAAGAGCCAGGTCGGCGCAACCATCACCCACCGCGTCATGGCCAAGCTATTTGAGGACCGCGGTGTTCGCCTCGAGCGCACCCTGCAGCTCAACGTCGGCGGCAACATGGACTTCAAGAACATGCTCGAGCGCGACCGCCTCGAGTCCAAGAAGATCTCCAAGACCCAGGCCGTCACCTCCAATCTCACCGGTCCACTGGCCGGCAAGATCGATGACCGCAACGTCCACATCGGCCCGTCCGACTGGGTGGACTGGCTGGATGACCGCAAGTGGGCCTACGTCCGACTCGAGGGCAAGGCCTTCGGCGAGGTGCCGCTGAACCTTGAGTACAAGCTCGAGGTCTGGGACTCCCCGAACTCCGCTGGCATCATCATCGATGCTGTTCGCGCTGCCAAGATCGCCAAGGATCGCGGCATCGGCGGCCCGGTCTACGCCGCTTCTTCCTACCTGATGAAGTCCCCGCCGAAGCAGCTTGCCGACGATGTTGCGCGAGCACAGCTCGAAGCGTTCATCAAGGGCGAAGACTAAAAGGCACAAGCGCTCAAAGGTATAAGCCAGCAGCTCCGAGAGCATGTTCCTTGAAAAGCGTCAGCCGGTTACCCATGCGGTAGCCGCTGGCGCTTTTGTGCTTCTCTCTCCCCTATCCTCCCCGCGTCTCTTCCACGCCTTCTCGCCCTACTCGCTGCTGCGCCCATCTCGTCCCCGCCATGGATGCGTGCGCTGCAGTCGTCGTAAAGCTGACAGCAATACACCCGCGAGGGTTGATCCGCGAGATATATCACAAGCCAAAAGGGTTCGCGAGAGTAGCCGCATGGCTACCTCCAACCCAAAGTTCTAAGTACAGAAGAAGTGACACTTTAGGGGGTTTCTGCCAGCACCGAAAAAACCTTATACGCAGATATGTTTAATGCCTTGTACTGGGGTTTTAGATGATTGGCGAAAAATTCCCGGTGATTTCATTGCCGAAATTACCAGTTGTAGAAAAATAAATAGCACCCCAAATAAATTTCGTATTGGCAACTAGCACTGTTCGCATATAACATCGTCGCTATGACATTATCTTCGGGCTCGATTGGCAATCCTGATGCCGTTACTCCTCTGTCGCTCGCTAAGCGCATTCGCCCTCTTCTGACTCGCGCTGAGCTGCTCTACAGCCGCCGCTCCTCGGAGTCCCAGCTCAGCCGCGCGCAGCTGTCCATCATGATGACCCTGGAGGCACTGGGTGCCTGCCGTATCAGCCAGTTGGCTGAGGCCGAGGCCATCCGCATGCCCACCGCCTCCAACGCCGTGCACCACTTGGAGGTCGCCGGCATGGTGGAGCGCGTCCGCGACAGCAAAGACCGCCGTGGCGTCCGCGTTGAACTGACCGACCGTGGCCGTGAAGAGCTGCACCGCGTTTCTGAAGAGCGCAATCAGCAGATGGCTGAGATGTTCAGCACGCTGACCCAGGAAGAGCTGGAGTTTGGCGCTGGTCTTGAGACGATTCTGTCCAAGATCCTCGAAAACTACCCGGAGCACCCAAAGACAAACCCAAGCGTCTAGTCTCTTTTCCAGCTAGCCCTGCCACCTTTAAGCCCACAGGCAGGATACATAGCTTTTACACTTCCTCGGTGCCGTTTTAAATATGCCCGCCTATCCACGTAGGCTATTACCCAGAAGCACCACTTGGATATTTCTGAGTAATCACAGGAGGATTAGCGATGGCTTCCCGCCCGCTTCGTATCATGATTGCGTGGCGTCCAGGCGAGTACGGCACCGAAACGCTTGCTTACGCCGCTTGGTTAGCTCGCACCACGAAGGTGCAGATTCGCGTTGTCAGCGCACTGTCGCGTGGCTGGCCGCTGACCTCACTGGCTCGGTTGAGCACCAATGACTCCTGGGTTTCCCACGAAACCGAGTCTCTTGAAAAAATCATCAAGGATGAGCTAAAGCTCGCTGGCCTGCGCAAGGGCATGCTTGACGACGATGCCGTACGGATCATCGAATCCTCCAGCGAATCCACAACTATCTGCAACGAAGCCGAAGAATTCGAAGCCGATGTGGTTTTGCTTGGCACCCGCCGAAGCAATACCAAGGACTGGACCGCCAAGAACCGCAGTCGCTTTACTGCGGGATCAACCTCGGATGCGCTGCTGCATTACTCGCCAATCCCGCTGGGATTGGCGATCCCCGGCGCGAAGCTTTCTAAGCACGGTGTGACCCGTGTCAGCATTTGCTACATTGACACCCCACAGTCGCACCACGCATTGAATAAGGCTGCTGACCTGGCATATCGCTGGGAAGTTCCCCTGCGTTTGGTCTCATTTACGCCGCGTGGTGCGACCATGTACCCGACGGAGAACGGCTACGGCCCCTCCTCTGACCTGATGATTGAGTGGCGCGAGCAGGCTATGGGCCTGCTCGACCGCGGTATCGACCGCGCGCATACCCGTTACCCAGACCTTTCCATTGATGCGGAAGTAGCCTCCGGCAACGGTTGGGAAGAGGCCATTCAGTCCATCAAGTGGAAAAAGGGAGACTTGCTCGTTTTGGGTTCGTCTACTCTTGGCCCATTCGGGCGAATTTTCATCGGCTCGTCGACTAACCACATCGTTCGCCACAGCCCAGTGCCAATGCTGATTACTCCGGCCTAGTATGGCAGGCACATCAGACGGCATTTAGAGGCGAGGGGAGCAGAAGGTGGATAATTCATCGGAACGCAGTACACCAGAGCGCAATGAGGATGAAATCTTCGACGAGCTTGAGCGCAAGATGTATTCCGGCAAGCGCGCCTACATCTACACCGCGGGTGTGATTCTTACGACGCTGCTCGCGGGCCTCATTATTGGCATCGCCGGCGCCATTGTCGGTGGCCCCACCTGTGATGCGGGTAAGTCCAGCTTCCTCTGCTCCCGCACTTGGGAGATCCTTTTCCCCGTTGTCCCGGGCGTAATCTCCCTGGTCGGCTGCCTTTTGGGCTTTTGGCAGACCTACGTGGAGTGGAAGAACTTCCGCAACTGGCGCGCGTGGCTCGCTATGTGCTGGGTGCTCATGCCCTTCACTTTGATGTGGATGCTCTCCACATTCGGTGTCCTGATTCTGGGCGTTAAGTAGGGGTAAGAGGCGGCCAGCTTCGGAGCCACCCCTTGAGGCTTTTGCGAGAAAGTCTCAAGCGAGAAAGTGTCTGGGTTTATGACAAATTTGAGTCGATTTTAGGCCTCAAACTGTCATAAACCCAGACACTTTCTTGTACGCATTAGCCTCCCTGGTTACTTCTTCACAACCAGGTTGACCATCTTGCCCGAAACGACAATGACCTTCACGATATTGCCACCGGCGTTTTCCACAGCTGCGACAACCTTTTCGTCGGCACGCGCGGCGGCCTCGATGTCCTCGCGGGAAGCATCGGTAGCCACGTCAATGCGAGCGCGAACCTTGCCGTTAATCTGAACTGGCAGCTCAACGGTGTCGTCGACCAGCCACTTCTCGTCAACTGCCGGCCAGGGGCCGTGTGCCAGGGACTCGGTGTGGCCGAGACGGCTCCACAGTTCCTCCGCAATATGCGGCGCCACAGGGCCAAGCATGAGGGCCAGCGGCTCCACGGCGGCGCGCGGTGCACCGGCCGAACCGTAGGTCTTAGTCAGGTAGTTGACGTACTCAATGAGCTTTGCGACGGCCGTGTTGTCACGCAGCTCTGCGTAATCGGAGGTAACCCCTTCCACGGTGCGGTTGAGGGCCTTGAGGTCGTCGTCGGAAAGCGCTGCGTCCGTGACGGCGAGCTCACCGGAGTCCTCATTGACCACCAGGCGCCAAGCGCGCTGGAGGAAGCGCTGCGAGCCGACTAGATCCTTCGTCGCCCACGGGCGGGAGGTGTCCAGCGGACCCATGGCCATCTCGTAGACGCGCAGGGTGTCAGCGCCGTAGTTGTCGCAGACCTCGTCGGGGGAGACGGCGTTCTTCAGGGACTTGCCCATCTTGCCGTACTCCTGGAAAACTTCCAGGTCAGAGCCGTCTTCGGCGCCGCCCGGGATGAGGAACTTACCATCGCGCTCAACAACCTGATCCGCCGGCTGGTAGACACCACGGGCATCGGTGTAGGCGTAGGCCTGGATGTAGCCCTGGTTGAACAGACGGCGGTACGGCTCCTTGGAGGTCACGTAGCCGAGGTCGAAGAGGACCTTGTGCCAGAAGCGGGAGTAGAGCAGGTGCAGCACTGCGTGCTCGACGCCACCGACGTAGAGGTCGACGCCGCCTGGGTCGTCCTTACCGTGAGTCTCCGGGCGAGGGCCGGTCCAGTAGCGCTCGTTTTCCAGGTCAACGAACTCCTCAGCGTTGTTCGGGTCGATGTAGCGCAGCTGGTACCAGGAGGAACCTGCCCAGTTCGGCATGACATTGGTGTCACGGCGGTACTTCTTCTTGCCATCGCCGAGATCGAGCTCGACATTGACCCAGTCAGTGGCCTTGTCCAGTGGAGCCTTTGGCTCGGTGTCGGCGTCGTCCGGGTCGAAGGTGACCGGCTTGTAGTCCTCGACCTCTGGCAGCTCGACCGGAAGCATGGACTCGGGCAGCGCGTGGGCGTGACCGTCCTCGTCGTAGACGATGGGGAAGGGCTCGCCCCAGTAGCGCTGGCGGGCGAACAGCCAGTCGCGCAGCTTGTACTGGACCTTCTCGTGACCAGCACCTTCCTTCTCCAACCACTCAATGACGGTGGCGATGGCGGTGTCCTTGTCCAGGCCATTGATGTCCAGGCCGGAATCATTGGCGGAGTTCACGCACGTACCGTTACCGACGTACGCCTCCTTTGCAATGTCACCACCTGCGACGACCTCGCGGATTGGCAGACCGAAGGCAGTGGCGAACTCGTAGTCGCGCTCATCGTGGGCCGGGACAGCCATGATGGCACCGGTGCCGTAGCCAATCAAGACATAGTCGGAAATGAACACCGGCACCTGCTCACCGCTCACCGGGTTGGTGGCGTAAGCGCCCAGGAAGACACCGGTCTTTTCCTTGTTCTCCTGGCGTTCCAGGTCGGACTTGGAGGCAATTGCGGCGCGGTAAGCGGCGACGGCCTCGGCTGGGGTTTCCTTGCCGAAGGTCCAGCGCTCATCCATGCCCTCGTAGGTACCGCTGCCGGCTTCGACCAGCTGATCCACCAGCTCGTGCTCAGGAGCGAGCACCATGTAGGAGGCTCCGAAGAGAGTGTCCGGGCGAGTGGTGAAGACCCTGATCTTGGTGGAGACCTTCGGGCCGACCTCGGCTGTGAAGTCGACCTCGGCACCGCGGGAGCGGCCAATCCAGTTGCGCTGCATGGACTTGACCTTGTCCGGCCAGTCCAGCAGCTCCAGGTCGTCGACTAGGCGATCAGCGTAAGCGGTGATGCGCATCATCCACTGGCCCAGCCGCTTGCGGAACACCGGGAAGTTACCGCGCTCCGAACGGCCCTCGGCGGTCACTTCTTCGTTGGACAGCACAGTGCCGAGGCCCGGACACCAGTTGACCATCGAATTCGACTGGTAAACCAGACGGAATTCGTCGACTGCTTCGCGCTGCTCGGTCTCGCTGAGCTCAGCGTAGACGCGACCGTCCTTGGTAGCCATCTCGCCCGACTCCAAGAGTGGAATCAGCTCATCGATGCGACGGGCCTTCTTCTGATCCTCATCGAACCAGGCATTGTAAATCTGCAGGAAAATCCACTGCGTCCACTTGTAGTAGTCCTGGTCAGTGGTCGCGAAAACACGGCGGCGGTCATGGCCAAGTCCCAGGCGGCCCAGCTGTCGCTCCATGTTGGCGATATTCGTTTCCGTCGTCACGCGCGGGTGCGTACCGGTCTGGATTGCGAACTGCTCCGCCGGCAAGCCGAAGGCGTCGTAGCCCAGGGTGTGCAGCACGTTTGCGCCCTGCATGCGGTGGAAGCGCGCGAAGACGTCGGTGGCGATGTATCCCAGCGGGTGGCCTACGTGCAGACCGACACCGGACGGGTACGGGAACATGTCCTGGACGAAAAGCTTGTCCTTCGGCGGAGTCGATCCGTCGGCAGCTGCCAAATCGCCCACCGGGTTGGGGGCGTAGAAGGTGCCGTTATCTTTCCAATACGCCTGCCACTTTCCCTCTAGCTGAGTCGCCAGCTCGGGGGAGTAGCGGTAGTCGGTGGCTTCTGCCGAGGACGAGGACTTTTCGCTGTTGGTCATGGTCTCACAGTCTAATAGGTGCGTTTGGCACGTGCTCAACCACCTATATAAATTGGAAGCATGATTGTCATCCCTGTAATTACCCTGGTTCTGGCTGTTTGCATAGCCGTTGTCGCTGGTTTGGCATGGTCGGCGAAGCTACCGGGTAATAACTGGATCGGAATTCGTGCGCCTGAGGCTCGAAAGTCCCAGGAAAACTGGGATATTACGCACCGCGTTGCCGGCCCGCCGTGGGCTGTGTCCGCTGTCGCTTTCCTCGGTGCCGCCATGCTCGGCTTCCTCGCCATCCGCCCGGAGGCCTCTGGTTGGATGTGGCTGTGGTACGCCGTCGCTCTGCTCGCCGGTATCGCCATGCTCGGCATTGGTGCGGCTATCGGCTCGCACACCATCGCGCTTTACGACGCCAAGGTCTCCGCCGAGTCCGGCTCCGGTTGTGGGTGCGGCGACGGTGACAGCGGCTGTGGCTGTGGCTCCGCCGCCACTGATGCCACCGACACTGCGGCTGATGATGCCTGCTGCTCCGACAACCCGGCAGCAGACTGCGGTGTCTCCGGTGGCTGCAGCTCCTGTGGTCTGGAAGGACTGTGCACGGACAAGGGCTCATCCGCGAATGCCACTTTCAAGCCTGTGGACAAGGATGCGCTGCGCAAGGCAGCTGAGCAGAAGAAGTAAAAAATTATTGCAGAGAAAAGCTTCTGCAAAACAGTAAGACAACCTCTGGTTGCCCACTAAGCTATTTGTCCATGTGGCAACGAATTGTGAATTGGCGTCCAGATCCCCTCATCGTCGGTATCGTTGCTGCAGCGATACTGGCGATTATTTTTCCTGCAAGCGGCACTACCGCTGAGGTTTTCAGCTGGGCCACAAAGATCGCCATTGGCTTCTTGTTCTTCCTCTATGGCGCGCGCCTGAGCCCGCAGGATGCGTTGGCCGGTGTTAAGCATTGGCGGCTGCACATAACCATTCTGGCTTTCACATTCGTGCTGTTCCCAATCCTCGGCCTGCTGATGAAACCCCTGGATTGGATTCTTTCTCCTGGCCTCTACCTGGGCATTTTGTACATGACGCTGGCACCGTCGACGGTGCAGTCGAGTGTGAACTTCACCTCCATCGCCAAGGGCAATGTCGCCGGCGCAATCGTCAGTGCCTCGGCATCTAACCTGCTGGGCATTGTGGTCACACCGGTGCTGGTGATGCTGTTGATGGCCACCGGTGGCGGCGTTCATGTGGATTCGTCGGTGTTCTTGGATATTTCGCTGCAGTTGCTGCTGCCATTCGCAATCGGCCAGCTCACTCGCCGTTGGACCCTGAAGTTTGCCGCCGCGAAGACGACTAAGAACGTTGACCGCCTATCCATCGCAATGGTCGTTTACGCAGCCTTCTCCCAGGGCATGGTGCAGGGCATCTGGTCGAAGGTGCCGGCAGGGGACATTGTCATCCTGTGTGTGCTTTCGGTCGTGCTGGTGGAATTCGTTTTGCGGTTGTCCGGATTCATCGCAAATAAGATGGGCTTCGACCGCAAGGACCGCATTGCGATTCAGTTCTGCGGTTCGAAGAAGTCCCTGGCCACCGGTCTGCCCATGGCTGCCGTTATCTTCGGTGCCGATGCCAGCCTCTACATTTTGCCGCTGATGATTTTCCACCAGATTCAGCTGATGATCTGTGCGGTCTACGCCGCTCGCTGGGGCAAGGAAGCAGAAGCTGAGCCGGAGCCACAACCCGCTTAACGCGGTCTAGCGCATGGACCCGAGGAGCGAATCCGGCTTGGCACATATACTGGGGCGCACAACATATGGTTCGGTTTTAAACGAGCAAACGAAAGTGTGAGATTCAGCATGGCTAACGAGAATCCGGCTCCGTTCTCCCCGGAACAGCGCGCCGCAGAAGAGACCGCAATCAACGAGTTCTGGTCGTGGTGGAACTCTTTTGGCGCCGATGCGCTCGACTCGATGTTTAGTGTCCAGCTCGGTATCGATGGTGCTCCGAACGCCGCCGATGTGGACATTATTGATGTCCAGAAGGAGGTCGGCGGCCGCATCGCCGCTATTAATGACCGGCTCATCTGGGGGTTTGAGGCTGGCGCTCCGTATTCTCGCCACCTTCTGACTGTTAGCGCTGCGGGTGACCCTGAGCTGCGTCCGGTCGCTCGCCGTTGGCTGGAGGCCGCGCCTGACGACGGCGCGGTGTGGTCTTTCACCGACCTCCGTCAGGCGGATCCGGCGATGAAGCTGTCGCTGGGGGATGTCGCGGCCACATTGGTTGCACAGGGTGCTCTCGAGGCCGATGCTCCGGCCGAGGTCGATCCGGCAGACGCCCGCGTGGCTGTTAGCAGTGGTCATGGGGCAGTGGACGTTCGCCTATTCCACCCGCTGTTCCCGGCAATTGCTCAGTTGGAGGACGGTGAGCGCTTGGTAGCTCAGCTCGGTTTCACGCTGCTGCAGCTGGCTCTGGGGGAGGAGGACTTCGGCCTATGGCTACGCGGTTTTGCCTTCGCCGGCGAGGAGCCGGAAGGTGCGATCCCGCTACCGGAGCTGGGCGGTGTCGTCGAGAAGCTCGCGGAAGAGTGCCCCGAGTGGCTCACCATTGATGCCGAAGCCAACGGCCAGCCGCTCGTCGTCGCCACCCGCGCTCCGATTACGCAGCTGGTGAGCCCGACTATGACGCAGCATGTGCTGATTCAGCTCATGCTCGGCAATATTGACGACAAGGGCTTGCCGACGGACGAATCGAAGGAATCCCTCTCCGAGTTCAATACCGCTGCCGCTGAAGCCATCGCTGAGGACAAGGGTATTTTTGTTGCAACTGAGCAATCCGATGGCATGGCTCTGATGCACTTCTTTATTGACCCGGCATCTGATGCGGAGGCGGGTCTGCAAGCTGTTGCGGAGACGTGGACCGAGGGAGAGCATGTCATCGATACCGCTTACGATCCAGCTTGGCAGCGCGTCGGTCACCTGCGCGTGTAGATTGGTTTTTTGTTATGAACGCTCGTCATCGTCTTACTCCACGGCCTTCCCGCGCGATTCGCATGGGTCTTACCGGTGTCATCGCTGTCACCAGCCTTCCGCTGGCAGCTGGAAACGTCGCTGCGGCTCCGCAGCCAAAACTGACTCCGCAGGGCACTATTGATGCTCCGGGGCGAACCCAGATCAGCTTTACCCACACCCCAAGTGGCACGCACTACGGTACGGCGAACGAGAATGAAGCTCGTCCGGGGCTTTCGATTGTCAAGCTCTACATTGCGGACTACGTCTTCAAACATGGCACAGAAGCGGACAAGGCGAAGGCCACAGAGATGATTCGCTACTCCGATGACAATATCGCCAGTGAGCTCTATGGCCGTTACCCGGATTCCATCAACGCCACTGCGCGTGAATACGGCCTCAGCAACACCCACGATGCAGGTCACTGGGGAAATTCAACTACGTCCAGCGCGGACACTGTGAAGTTCCTGGAGGCCAAGAAGCGTGAGAACACTTCTGACCCGGTTCTGGTTGCTATGAGCACCGCGTCACCTGTGGCAGCGGATGACTACCGTCAGGATTACGGCACCGCCACGCTGCCGGGTGTTATTGGCACAAAGTGGGGTTGGTCCGATGACCGCCAGAGCGTTCACGCCTCGGCATCCATTGGACCTGACTTCAGCGTCGCTGCTAACACCTACGGCACGAAGGAAACTCACACCAGCGATGTTCAGAATGCCTTCGACGGCACGCTGGGCACTCCATCGCTGCCGGACATCCCAGGCGTCCCGAACCTGCCCGAGAGCCCAAATCTCGGCGAACTACTGAATCTGCCGGAATCCCCGCAGCTGCCCCAGATTCCGGGACTACCGGACTTCACTGGTCAGGTACCGGCACAGTTCTAGCCACTGCCGCTAGCCACTGGTCCGCTGGCACCGTCCCACACACAGCGCACCTCACGCGACAAGGTTCACGAGGACCATATACAGCGCCGTGCCTACAAAAATCGAAATCACGGTGTTGCGCCGCCACCAGTGCAGGCCAACGGTGACGGCCAGCGCTACGGGCACGGCCCAGGCAGCGCCGGGGTCGCCACTCTCACCGCTGAGTCCTAGCCGCCCGAAGACGGTGTAGGCAACCAACGCCACCATGACTCCAACCGGCATGGTCGTGCCGAGGAACTCGAACAGGGGAGACCCCTTCAGAGTGCGCACGAATGCAAACGGCAGCGCACGCAGCGCAAGAGTCACCGTACCCATCGCAAAGAGCGCGGCAAGCACATAGCCGGAATCGGGCATCGCGGTCATGCTCGCTCTCCCTCCGTCGTACGCTGATTGCTTGCCGACGTCATGCGCATCACCCGATCCACCCGCGGTGACCACACGCGCAACAGCAGCAGGCCGAAGTACATCAGCAGTCCGATAACCAGCATCTGGTTCGGGTTAATCAGCCAGCCCACCAGCGTGCAGACGATAGCGGACAGGGGCAGTGACCAGTCCTTAGAAGTCTCAAACGCGTCCATGGCCAGCACCGTAAAGAGCGCCACCAGTGCGAACTCGGCACCGCGGATACCCTCGGGCAGTGCTGCGCCGGTTAGCGCCCCGACAATGCCGGAGCCCACCCACAATAACTGGCAGAGAATCTGAATCGTCAGCAGTCGGTGGCCCGACATCTTTTCGGTCGGATTTGCTGCAGAGACGATGGCATACGACTCGTCGGTAAGCGCGTATGTGGAATATGCGCGGCCGAGACGAGACTGTATCCGGTCGCGTGGGAACGTCAGTCCGTAGAAGACGTGGCGGAAGTTGACCATAAAGGACGTCACGGCACAGCCGAGCAGACCCGTATGCGCCATAACCAGGCCGACAGCGAGGAATTCCATCGACCCGGCGTAGACCACGAAGGAGAAGATGGGGGCCCACCACCAGCTAAAGCCAGTTTGTGCGATGAGCAGGCCGAATGCGAGCCCTAGCGGAATGAGTCCCATGCCCACGGGCAGTGTCTGCCGGATGCCGGCAGCTATGTCGGTGCGGTCGCTGTTTCCTGTGGCGCTACTTCCTTCAGCCCTGTTTCCTTCGGTATTGATGTGCTCACTCATCTAGTTGTCACGTACATCTACGGGATAGGTGCCATACAGTGGCAGCGGCCAGGGCTGACGGCGCATGCAATCACCCCAGATGTCCGCGGCAGCAGGCGCGAGTACATCTGAGGGCAGGGCAGGGGCGACGTACCAGTCACCGCGCTCGAGCTCGTCTTCCAGCTGCCCCGGATCCCAGCCTGCGTAACCGGCGAAGATGCGTGCGCCATCTATGCGGTCGCGTACGCCCTCCGGCTCCGCACCGAGGTTGACCAGCGCAAACCTGTGAGCGATGCGTTCCATCAGCGGGGCACCGGTAATACTGTCGGTCTCCTCTGGGAGGGTGGCACCATTTCGCACCACACCAATGCAGATTGGCTGTGTCTGGTTGACCGGACCCCCGACGTAGAGCACCGGCGGCTTGGCCATCAGCGGCGCCCAAGGCTCGAGCACATTGTGCACCGGCGTCTGCGAACGCTGCGTGAGATCGACACCAAGGGTGCCGTGTTCATCGTGCTCAATAAGGAAAATCACCGAGCGGGAAAACTCCGGCGAGAGCATGCCGGGTGCTGCGAGCAGCAGCATCCCGGCAGCCGGGTCGTTGCGCTCAAGGCTGGTAAAAAGCCGGTCGCCGTAGAGATTTTCCGGATTAATCGATGCCATTAGCTCTCACTTTCGCTTTCAGCCTGCTCACCGGACTGCTCGTACCACCATTTCTTCAGCGCCAAGATAGCATCTTCACGCTCCAGCGGACCGGACTCCAATCGCAGCTCTTTCAGGTAATTCCAGGCCTGTCCGACTTCTTTGCCGGGCTTCAGGTCCAGAATTTCCATGATTTCGTTGCCATCCAGGTCGGGGCGGACGCGTGCGAGGTCCTCCTGCTCGGCGAGCTCCTTGATTCGCGCTTCCAGGCTGTCGCAGGCTCGTGCGAGGCGTGCTGCTTTACGACGGTTTCTTGTCGTACAGTCGGCCCGCACGATTTTGTTGAGTCGTTCCAACAAATCTCCGGCATCGTTGACATAACGTCGCACCGCCGAGTCCGTCCACTTGCCTTCGCCGTAGCCGTGGAAGCGCATGTGCAGGTAGACCAACTGCGAGATTTCGTGGTTGGTCTTCTTCGGGAACTTCAGTTTCCGAAGGCGGCGCCGCACCAGCTTCGCACCAACCACTTCGTGCTGGTAAAAGGTGACGTTTCCCTGCTCGTTGTAGGCACGGGTAGCGGGTTTGCCGCAGTCGTGCAGCAGTGCCGCCCAGCGCAGTACGAGGTCCGGTTCACCGGGTTCTTCCTGGTCAATAGCTTGCCGCATGACCTGCAGAGAGTGTTGGTAGACATCCTTGTGCTGGCGATGTTCATCCTGCGTCATGCGCATGTCGGAAATCTCCGGCAGCACGCGGTCGGCCAACCCCGATTCCACCATCAGGTCGATACCTCGGCTTGGGTCCGCACCCAGGATGAGCTTGTTAAGCTCGGTGGAGATGCGCTCGACCGTGATGCGGTCAATTTCGCTGGACATTTCCTTCAACGCCTTGAGCACACGCGGTGCCACATCGAACCCCAACTGGGATGCGAAGCGGCAGGCACGCAGCATCCGCAGGGGGTCGTCGCCAAAACTGACCTCCGGCGCACCCGGGGTATCCAACACACCCGCGACAAGATCCTCGAAACCTCCGAGCGGGTCGAGGAAGGTGCGGGTGCCGTCACCGTGGAGCTCCACGGCGATGGCGTTACAGCGGAAGTCACGGCGGATTAGATCGCCCTCCAACGTGTCACCGAAAGTGACCTCCGGATTCCGGCTGACCTGGTCATACGTATCCGCGCGGAAGGTGGTGATCTCCACCTGACGGCCATGCCGTTCCGCGGAGAGTGTGCCGAATTCAATGCCGGTATCCCAGACAATGTCCGCCCAGTCATCAAGGATTGCGCGTGTCACCTCCGGGCGCGCGTCGGTGGTGAAATCGAGATCCACGCCCAGTCGCCCTAAGAGAGCATCGCGCACAGAACCGCCCACGAGGTACAGGCGATGGCCAGCTGCACTAAACGCAGCTGCCAGCGAATCGAGGATCTCAGACTCCTTGGCGATCGCCTGATCCGCCACTGCCAGCATTGCCGTCCTGCGCACCTGTGGGTCTGCGTCAGCAGTCGCCGGAGTAGCACCGTGAGGTGTAGTCCCCCCGGGCTGGTCACCATTTGTCGTTGAAGGAGTCGATTGTGTCACGACCGACACAATACCCGCTTATACCTATAAACCCGGTAGTCTAAGTGGAATGAACAACGTGGTACGCAATGACAACTCGGTGGCGAAGAGCCGTCGACGTCGTCGGCGACCGCGCAGAAGAGGTGGCGTTTCCTCGTCCACCAACACTAGCAACGCTACTACCAGCGGAAATTCTGCAAAACGTAGTGGCTCCGGTGCCAATGGCCCCCAAAAGGCCAAGCCAAACTCCGGTGGCGCCAAGAAAAATTCCAAATCACCGAAGTCGGCACGACCCTCGAAGCAGTCGAACAACCGCGGTGGCCGTAAGAACGGTCAGGATAGGAACAATCGCCGTCGTCACGCACAGACGAAGCGCACGAACAATCGCCGCGCGCACTCGTCGCGCGCGCAAAATGCAGCGCCGATGCAGACCTCGATTGAGACTTCGGCGGGCGGACTGGTCGTCTCGGGGCTTGCCGAGGCGGTCGGAGATGGCGGCAAGGTCAACCTGTCACGGATTTATGTCGCGCTCATTGGTCGGCACGATCGTCGCGGGCGCCTGCTGTGGTCGATGCCTAAGGGCCATGTCGAACCCGGCGAAGCTTTCGATTCCACCGCCGAACGTGAGGTGTGGGAAGAAACGGGCATTCGCGGCGAGGTCATCGAAGAGCTCGGTGTGATTGACTACTGGTTTGTCTCCGATGGCACGCGAATTCACAAGACCGTGCACCATCACCTTCTGCGCTACGTCGATGGCGATCTGAACGACGAAGACCCCGAGGTCACCCAAGTCATGTGGGTTCCTGTGGATACCCTGGTGGAACGGTTGGCCTACGCTGACGAACGCAAACTGGCCCGGCGCGCGCACAATCTGCTGCCCGATCTCGCCCGCGCGGAAAAGCGAGCAGGCCGGCAGACGCCGAGGTGATTGCGCATGTTCAGGTTGCAGTTGCCAAGAAATGTTGTTCGTAAAGTCACGGCCGCCACCGCAGCGCTCATACTGTGCTTGCCGACGACCGTTGCGCCCCCAGCTTTTGCGCAAGATGAGCAGTTGTGGGGCAGTGGCACCAATCGTGTCGGTGAACAGGGCCCCCTTCGGCTTTCGATAACCAGCTTCACTCCGCATGTCGCGGCTCTACATTCGACGCTGACCATCAAGGTGCAGGTGCACAACACCTCCGATGCGGATATCAGCAATGTTGCGCTGCGCCCACAGCGGGCCGGCGCACTGGCTTCCTCTGCAGATGCGCGGACGATTCTCGCTGAGCCTGAATCGGTGTTTGATGTGGCTGGGACCTTCAGTGCCCCCATCGAGCTGAAAGCGGGGGAGAAGCGTGAGGTTACGCTAAGTGTTCCTATCTCCGCACCGGCTCCAGAAGGACTCGACATCACGGAAGCCGGCACGTTTCCGCTGCTCATCAATGCTAACGGGCAACCGGCAGATGACATCGACCGCCTGCTGGCGGAAACACGCGCACTGCTTCCGGTGACGGATCCGCAAGCGGAAGGTGATGAGCCGGAACCGCCTGCCGGTGATCAGAACGACAACGATGAGACCGACAATTCCGATGCGCCCACCCGCCGCGACCCAGTGCCGTTTTCGCTGATTTGGCCCATCAGCCAGCCAGTGCCACTGGTCGGCGGTGAGACCGGTGACGCACCCTCGTCGCCGAATCTCATCCTCACCGACAATTCTTTGGCCGAGTCTCTCGAACGCGGTGGCCGCCTCGACGGTTTGCTCACCTCGTTGGAAAAGGGCTTTGCCGGCCCGGATGGGCAGAGGTTGCGGGAATCAACCTGCATCGCCATCGACCCGGAGACCCTCGACGCAATCTCCAGGATGACCCGCGACTACTGGATTGGCACCAGCCGCCCAAGTCCTGTGGAGTCCTCTCCGCGACTGCGGGATTCCTGGGGAAACGCGGATGACACCAATCTCACGCATATGCCCGCCAGTGACAATGCTGCCGCCTGGCTCAATCGGCTGCACGATCTCACACAGGACACCTGCACACTGTCACTGCCGTGGGGCGGCACCGATGCCAGCGCCGTGGCTCGCGTGGGGGATCACGAGCTTTCGATGGAGGCACTCGCCGCTGGTCGGCAGACTATCGCCAAGCATTTGGACGTTCAGGCACTGCCGGGCCTCTATTTGCCGGCCGAGGGATACGTGACGTCGGAAAGCGCCCCGCTGTACTCGGCGGCGACGGCCCTGAGCGGGACCGCCCCGGAGCGCGCATTCGAAGACCGCGTAGATACCGGCGAGGCGATGCCACCGTCGCCCACTCCACCCGAAGCCGCGCACGACACCACCGTGTTAGTCGCAGACAACACCGCCGTCACCGCCGATGGTCAGACACTGCGCCCCGGCCATAGTGGCGTGCTTGCCGACGGTAGCCGCGCCTTCGCCCTCCCTGGGGCACTGACAACCTCTCTGGCTGCAACAGGACGGTCTCCCCAGACTGTGGCGTATTCGAATCTGCTCGGACGCTACGATTTCCGAATCGACTCCGAAGCTGCACGGATGCAGACAGCGATTGGCACTCTGTTCCAATCATTGACTGATTCGGATGACCCTCGCGCGGCTGTGGTGGCAGCACCGCCGTCCGGTTGGGATCCACGCGCTAGCGACGCTGAAGATTTCATGGCTGCGGTCAGGAAAGCCGTGGACGATAACCTGGCTGAGCTGACTCCGCTGATGGACTCCATCACCGCTTCAGCTCACGACCTGGATGCGGGCTCGGTTACTCCAATTGACAAGCTTGCCGATCCCGCGCCAGTGAGTGAGACGCTCGTGGAGAAGGCTCAGACGGCCTCCCGCGAGATCACCGACCTGACCACAATCATGTCCAACGATCCCAATGTCGCGCTGACGCGGTATGAATTCACCCGTCCCCTGCGGCACGACTTGCTGCGCTCGTTTACAACTCTCGGCCGGCGAAATCAGCTGCAGTCAACTGACGTGCAGCGGCGGAGCGAAGAACTCAGCGACCAGGCACTGATTATGAATCGACGCCTGCGCAATTCGGTGACGTTGGTAGCTCCCGGCGGTGTCTACACCCGCGCAACGCAGCTGTCGCCGATTGCGGTGCTGGCTCGTAATGGCCTGCCGCTGCCGGTTCCCGCGTTCGTGCGCGTCGGCGCTGGAGATTCGGTGTTGGAGGAGAAGTATGAGGCCGCCATCCCCGCCAAGGGGTCGGTGACTGTTCAGTTCACTCCGAAGTCGGGTGATGATGCAGAATCCACTCCGGCGACCAATGCTCCAGAGGGAGACCGGCCACGGGATAGTGGAGACAACTCCCACAACCTGTTGCTGTGGCTCGAATCACCTGGCGGCACGCCGATTTCTCGATCAGTGAGTATTTCCGTGCAATCGGGCGCTTCGGTTGGGGTTTTGGCTATCGTGACCCTCGTCATCGTCACTGTTGGTGGGTTTTTTGCCGCAAAACGGTCTCAGTACTTTCGGAAATAGACCCCCTTTTAAGCAACAATAGGACATGTGACTGACTCAGACGCGCATAAATCTGGACTTCGAGGCCGCATTCGTCGCCCCGCGCCACCGGCCCCAGTTCCGGCGGCGCGGCCAACGGCTGAATCTCAGCCGGCCGAAGCGGCCCCGGACCTAACTCGCGTATCCGGCCATAAGGCAAATGCCGATACCGCCGCTGACGCGATGACGGAATCGGCATCACCATCGCCAGCAAAGGCGGCAACTGCGACAGCAACCGCTTCCAGCGATTCCTCCGCAGGCTCGACGGCGGACGCAAATCAGGGACAGTCGAACTCGGACATCGTCGCCTCCACGGGCTCGATGGCAATCGCTACCCTGATTTCGCGCATTACGGGTTTTTTGCGAAACCTGCTCATCGGCGCGACGCTGGGTCCGGCTGTGGCTTCAGCCTTCAACGTCGCCAACACACTGCCGAACCTGATTACGGAAATCGTCCTCGGCGCAGTGCTGACTTCTCTGGTGGTGCCAGTGTTGGTGCGCGCGGAGAAGGAGGATCCAGATCACGGTGCCGCCTTCATTAGACGTCTCTTGACTGTCTCTATGACGCTGTTGGCAGTGGTGACGGTGCTGGCGGTGATAGGTGCGCCACTGTTGACCAGATTGAGCCTTAACGAGGCCGGTAAGGTCAACGTTCCGCTGGCAACGTCATTTGCGTTCTTACTATTGCCGCAGATTATCTTCTACGGCATATTTGCGCTGCTCATGGCGGTGCTAAACACCAAGGGAATCTTTAAACCCGGTGCGTGGGCACCTGTCGCTAACAACGTCGTGGCCATTGCCACGCTCTTGCTATATCTGTTCCTGCCCGGCCAGTTGAGTCCGGATTCGGACGGTTCACTCTCCGATCCGCACATCCTGCTTTTGGGTCTTGGTACCACCCTGGGTGTCGTCATTCAGGCAGCCATCATGATTCCCTACCTCAAGCGCGCGGGCATTGATTTGCGTCCGCTGTGGGGTATCGACGACCGCATCAAACAGTTCACCGGCATGGGTGTCGCGATTATCACCTACGTGGCAATTTCCCAGGCTGGTTACTTCATCACCACCAATATTGCCTCGACTGCCTCCAAGGCAGCGCCGACGATTTACCAGCAGGCTTGGCTGCTGTTGCAGGTGCCCTACGGCATCATCGGCGTTACCTTGCTGACCGCCATCATGCCGCGACTGTCCCGCAATGCAGCCGACGGCAACGATGGGGCAGTGGTCCGAGATCTGTCCATCGGTACCCGCCTGACCATGATTGCGCTGGTGCCGATCGTTGCCTTCTTCACCGCATTCGGCCGCCCCATCGCCGTCGGTCTTTTCGCGTATCTGGAGTTCCCCCGCGAAACCGCAGAGATTCTCGGCTGGACGCTGTCCTTCTCGGCGTTCTCGCTTATTCCATACGCCATTGTGCTTTTGCACTTGCGTGTTTTCTACGCCCGTGAAGAGGCCTGGACCCCGACTTTCATCATCCTCGGCATTACCACCGTCAAGGTGATTCTGTCGTTCTTCGCTCCTCGTCTGGCTTCTGACGATGAGACCGTCGTCGTGTTGCTCGGTGCCGCCAACGGTTTCGGTTTCGTCGCCGGCGCAATAATTGGCTTCTTGCTCTTGCGCCGCACTCTCGGACACTTGGACAGTAAGGCGACCGTCCACACCGTGCTGTGGGCACTGGGGGCGTCGCTTGTCGGTGTCGCCGTTGCTTGGGGCGCATTCGCATTGACCGACCTTGTGCTGTTCGATTTCTTCGGTTCCTTCGGTGTGCTACTGCAGACCATCGTCACCGGCGTGGTCTTCCTCATCGGTACCGGCCTGGTGCTCGCTCAGGCTCCATTGGAAGAGGTCCGCGTTCTGGGTGGCTTCCTCGGCCGCATTCCGGGTCTACGTCGCTTTGCTCCGCAGCCTCATGCAGCCGACAATGCCGTCGCCGACCGTGAGGATATGGAGCGCGAACGTGGCTTCGCCGCTGATGCTTTCTCGATTGCCCCGTCGAACCTGATTGGCGAGGCCACGGGTCTGGCAAACGAGGGCTTCACCGCTTCGCCGCTGTTGCCGCCGATGCCGACGCAGGGTTCTCGCCCGACCCGCTATGTACCCGGCGAGATGGTCTCAGGTGGTCGTTTCCGTCTGCGTTCTGAAGTCGCGACCTACCCAGGTCTGCGCCTGTGGCGCGCCATGGATATGGGAGATCCCGACAACTCAGATGTCGCACTTGTCTTCGTCGACACGATTGCACTGCCGTACTACGACACTTCGCCATCGGTTGCCGCCCAGAAGATTGCCACGACGACCAATGAGCTGCGTGACCTGGCTGGCACCGGGATGTCCCGCATTCATAGTGTGGCGAAGACACGCACCGAGGTGCTCATCGTCGCCGACTGGACCAGCAGTATCGGTATTGAGCGGTTCGATCAGGCCGCCCACCCGGATGCCCTGGCACTCGCAATAGCATCACTTGCCGAGACAATCGCCGACGCCCACGAATCTGGGCGCTGCCTTGGCCTGACAAACAAGCCTGGACAATTGCGCATCAGCAGCGACGGCCACATCTACGACGCTTTCCCCGTCGTTTTGCCCGATAGCTCGCAACGTTCGGACTACAGCGCGTTGCTTTCTGTCATCGACGAGCTGTTCTACAGCGTGACGAACATCCCCTCCGATATTTCTGCTGCTATCGACCGCGCGAAGCAAACACGCCCGGAGGACTTCAATGGGCAGGAGTCGCCAGCTCGCACGCTCGCCGAGGACTTGCGCGCCGCAGCGCTGGGCCCCGATTCTTCGGAGTTTCTCGCAATCGACCCCGACACCGGTGCGCGCGAATCCGTCGATGCCGGCGGTGCAGCCCAATCAAACGCTCATCACACCAAGAATCGCACCCGCGCATTCAGCACCGGCGCAGTCGTTGTCGGCGTAGTCATTGTCGGTGCACTCGTCGCCGCGGGCATCTTTGGTCTGGTTAACCGTTCCTCGGACGCACCGATTAACTCCGAGTCCGTACGACGCGGTCCGGCTCCGGTCACGACGCTCTCGCTTGCCGACGCTAGCGAGTGGCAAGCCGACACCGACAACCCTGCAGCAGGTCCGGACAATCCGGACATGGCTGAGCTGACCATCGATAATGACGAGGAAAGCTTCTGGGTAACTTCTACTTACCTCAGCCAGTTCGGCAATCGCCCAGAGGACTTCAAACCTGGCGTTGGTATTCGGGTCACTCTCGATGAACCGGCAACCATTCGAGAGCTTAAGGTCGCGGCGACCCCGGGCGCACACATTGAAGTTCGCGGCCTACGAGATGCTGACTCGACGAACTTGGATGACACAACGGTTCTCGGAAGCGCTACTGCCACCTCAGGTACGACGACCATCGAAATCGATAGCCGCGACACTGAGTGGAAGAACCTTGTTGTCTGGATCTCCGGCTTGCCGACGGCTGCGGAAGCGGTAGCCGACAGCGACTCAGACACTGACGCTGATACAGATGCTGATACAGATGCTGAGTCGCAGAATTCCGATGCGGACAACCCACTTGTCGGCGACCGCAATCTGGCTGAGCAATCTCCGGATTCGTTGCTGCCAGTTGCTATTGGCGACATTCAGGTGCGTGGTACGGAATAACGCTCTGAGCTTGCCTTAGGTGGCAACAGTTCAAGTTGTCCCAAGTTATCCACAGCTACTGGGACGTTTTGAAATTCATCCACAGCCCGCGGTCTCCACGGCAGTTTTGCCAAGCGGAGAGCGCGGGTTTCGTGTTTGCATAGGAGCCATGAACTTTGGGGGAAGAAATCGAATTGGGGACAGTCACCGTAAGGCCCGCATGGGTCGGCGACTGGGGGATTGTGGCGTCGTCGGTATGCAAAAGCATGCATCTGCGGACGAGGTCGATCGTGAATTATTGAAGGCGCACCTGGCGGGGGATCGTCGCGCGTTCGCGGTGTTGGCACGGCGTTATTATCCGCAGTTGGTAGCGATGGCGCGGCGCTATCGTCGGGATGATTTCGATCCCTTGGATGGGGTACAGGAGGGGCTGGCGCGGGCAATTGCGGGGGCGGCGAATTTTCGCGGGCGTTCGACGGTGGCGACGTGGCTGACGTGCATCGTGAAGAATGCGTGTATTGACCACAACCGCGGTCGTTTCGGGGAGATCCCTCTCTGCGATAAGGAGGAGGATTTTGAGACGTTTATGAGTTCACAGCCGATTCCCTGCCCGGATGTTCCGCTACGTGTGACTATGGCCGCCGCATTGGAGCAGCTGCCAACGGATCAACGGGATGCCCTGCTGTACTTGGACATCTTTGGATATTCGCTGCAGGAGACCTCTCGCAGTATTGGGCAGCCGAGCGGGACGTTGAAGTCTCGGCGGGCGCGGGCGCGTCGTACGCTTCGGCGACAATTGGAAGAAGTGCAGGTGGCCTAACAACTGCGGAGCAGGGGAGAGGCTGGGGGAATAGAGATGGCTAACCTCACGTTGGTTGAGGTGGCTGGTTCCGGTAATTTCTTTCCCGGAGCTGAAAAATTTGCTTACTACTGAGCATCACTGTGCGCCATGTGATGTGAGAGATAAAAATTATAGGAGTCTTCATGAGCGATATCGTTCACGACCTGATCATCGTCGGTTCCGGTCCCGCCGGTTACACGGCTGCCACCTACGCAGCCCGTGCCGACCTGAAGCCTGTGGTGTTCGAGGGCATCGAGTTTGGCGGCCTGCTTATGACGACTACCGATGTGGAGAACTACCCAGGTTTCTCCGAGGGCATCATGGGCCCAGAGCTGATGGATCAGATGCGCGCACAGGCAGAGCGCTTCGGCGCTGACCTGCGCATGGAGATTGTCGATCGCATGGATCTCACCGGCGATATCAAGTCTGTCTGGGTTGGCGAAGAAGAGCACAAGGCTCACGCTGTCATCCTGGCAACCGGTGCCGCTCCGCGTTATGTCGGTGCTCCGGGTGAGCAGGCGCTGCTTGGTCATGGTGTCAGCGCCTGTGCCACCTGTGATGGTTTCTTCTTCCGCGACCACGATATCGCCGTCATCGGCGGCGGTGACTCCGCAATGGAAGAGGCAACCTTCCTTACCAAGTTCGCCCGCTCGGTGACGATTGTCCATCGCCGCGATGAGTTCCGTGCGTCGAAGATCATGGTCGAGCGCGCGCAGAACAATGACAAGATTCGCTTTGCGACGAACAAGGTTGTGTCCCAGGTTCTTGGTGAGGACAAGGGTTCGGTTACCGGTCTCGAGCTGGAAGACACCGTCACTGGTGAGAAGTCCGTCCTGGATGTGACTGCCATGTTCGTAGCAATTGGCCACGAGCCACGTTCGCAGATGGTTCGCAATCAGCTGGATTGCGATGAGAATGGCTACATTCAGGTAGCCGCTCCGAGCACCCAGACCTCTCTCAAGGGCGTCTTTGCGGCGGGCGATGTTGTTGACTCGCATTACCAGCAGGCAATTACCGCCGCTGGTTCTGGCTGCAAGGCTGCGCTGGATGCTGAGCACTACTTGGAAACTGTTACTCGGTAGATGACAGCAGGGCAGTCGCACTAGCTGGATAAACACCTAATAGTTGGGGTATCGCAATTGTTGGATAAGCCCTACGATTGCAGATATCCAACTATGGGGAATATCCGATAGTCGGTAAGCCCAATTGTTGTTAGCTGTAGCTCAATCAGGGTGCAGCGGGACGTGTTATAGCCCGGTACGCCCCGTACTCATCGAGCACTTGCAGCGTTCTCAAGAACACCATTAATTAACAATTTAGTACTTCACTCGCACCACCGGAAGCCCTAATTTTTGACGCCTTGAGCGCCAAATCCGTACGCGAGGCTGAAGAAGCTAGGTTGAAAAATTAGAATCAAGACCACAAAACAAAACCACTAAGAACTCAAACGAGCTCATTCTAAGGAGAAGAATTTCATGGCTCCGGTAACCGTCACCGCCAACACCTTTAAGTCCGATGTCCTCGAATCCGATAAGCCGGTGCTTGTTGATTTCTGGGCAGAGTGGTGTGGCCCGTGTAAGAAGATTGCTCCCGTTTTGGACGAGGTTGCGACCGAGCTCGATGGCAAGGCCGTCATCGCCAAGGTCAACGTCGATGAGGAGCGTGCACTGGCTGGCATGTTCCAGATTATGTCCATCCCAAGCCTGCTCCTATTCAAGGACGGCAAGAAGGTCGAAGAGATTCGCGGAGTCCGCCCGAAGGGCGAAATCACGTCGCTCATCGAAAAGCACCTTTAAAAGAACTTGGGGTTGCTCCTTATCCGATACGAGGTTACGACTGCCCACCCGTCACTTCGCCACTGCCACCTTCGTTGGACACACCCCATTATGATGTGACTGAAGTTGTGGTTGTGATTTAGAGTTAGTCCTGGGGTTCTGCCGTCGGGCTAGCCGACGCGCCCTCGTAACAATCAATTCGCGCCTGCGACCTGGTAATCTTGCTGGAAATGGCGGTTTACGTCTTCCTTAATACCGTGAAGGAACCAGGTTGCCGCCAACTTGAGAGGTATTGCTGACCATATCCTCTGAGAGTGCGCGGGATTTCTTAACTGAAGTTTCGTTTAGCTCACTGGCCAGTAATACTGATTAAGTGTTGTGAGGACCCACAACGGCCTAAACATAATTGTGGAGTTCGGAAGGGAGTTTTCGTGCCAGAGTTTCTGAAGGTGGGCGATAGGTCACCTCGTGTAGCCGAGGTACGTTCTACCCTGGCTCGTCTTGGGCTTCTGCCCAATTGGGAGGGCTCAGCCGCGGAGGAGAACTCGCCTCAGTGGTCTGGTGACGATGACCTCTTTGATGAGGACATGCGCAACGCTCTTCTGGCGTTCCAACAGTCCCGCGGTGTCTATGCCGACGGGATTATCCGCGACAGCACCCTGCGCCTACTGCGAGAAGCCTCGTACACTCTGGGCACCCGCGTACTGTCCTACGATCCACTGTCACAAATGACCGGTGAGGACGTAGGCGTTCTCCAAGCTACCTTGCAGGAACTCGGCTTCCACGATGCCCGAGTAGACGGCCACTTTGGCCCGAAGACCGATGCCTCTGTACGTGAATACCAGCTCAATTACGGGCTGGAGCCCGACGGTATCTGTGGTCCCGTTACTCTCCGGGCGCTCAGCTACTTGGGCAGGAGGGTTACTGGTGGCTCTGTAAACGCCTTCCACGAGAAGGAAATACTGCGCACGATGGGGCCGAAGCTCTCTGGAAAGCGCATTGTCATTGATCCAGGTCTTGGGGCAGGGGAGCCCGGCATTGTGGTCGACGGCCCTTACGGTCAGATTTCTGAAGAAGAGATTCTTTGGGATTTGGCCTCTCGCATTGAGGGTCGCCTTGTCGCGGCAGGTGCAGAGACTATTCTGTCTCGTCCTCGTACCGACAATCCGTCCATCGAGGATCGCGCTGAGATGGCCAACGCATTTGGCGCTGACGTCTTCATCTCCCTGCAGGCTGACCACTATCACAACAACCGCGCCAGCGGTATTGCGACCTTTTACTTTGGCTCGATGAAGGGCTCCAACTCCATTCTGGGCGAACAGCTCTCTGGCCTTATCCAGCGAGAGATTGTTGCCCGTACGAGCCTGGTAGACTGCCGCTCGCACGCCCGTACCTGGGATCTCCTCCGTCTGACCAGGATGCCCACGGTGGAAGTCGCCGTTGGTTACCTGACCAACGAGGATGACGTCGCAATTCTTTCTTCCCCAGATCAGCGGGACGTAATTGCCGAATCTATCGTTGTCGCTGTAAAGCGTCTGTACCTGGGCGATGAAGAGCAGCAGCCAATGACCGGCGCTTACAGCTTTGCGCAGCTGATTGAAGAGGAAAAAGCCTAAACACGGCTGACCAATGAAACCCAGCGCTAAAGACTGAACAGCTTTGAGCGCATAAAGGGTTCTTTCGCACTTAGATCCAACGCATGGCCGATTTCTTCGTCCCAGTCCAATTCCGCATCCAACTCGATACGGAGTTTCGGATGAATCGGATGTGGAGTCACCACCCGAAACCCGGAGTCAAGAAGGGTTCGCGTACGAATCAAATCACCGGCGTTATGGTTAATCGCCGCCAACGAATCTGAAATACACGGCTTTGGATTCAGCTTTTCTTCGAGTTGCGCTTCGAAATCAGCGATTAGATTCTCCGTACCGTCGTCAGGCGTTGGCGACGACGGCGTGGATGCCGACATAGAATCCGCCGTGCCACTGCAACCAAACGCTTCTACCGCTGAAATCCCGCGCAGCGCGAGCTTGTGCAGAGCGGTCACAATGAGCACGCGGAGCATGTCATCGTCAACCTCTAAAGCGTTGTAATGCAGACTCGTCAGCGCAATCGCATCCGGCGATATTGGTCCGGAAGGCATGGAAAATGTCGTCGGGCAGAAGCGTGGCGGAGCAAAGAGCAGCGTGCCGACGGTCTCAAGTTTCCCATCGATAAGTGATGCCGGTGGCTTTCGTCGTAGTGAATATCCGCACGGTCCCCAGGAAAGGTAGACGGTATTGAGCCATGCTTCCTTCTCCAAGCGCACCTGGGCGGCTAAATCAGGGCTTAAATCGCCATTTAAGAGGCTTTCACTAGCTCCGCCTGGCCGAGTAGGGGGTTGGCCGTCCGAATGCTTTAAATCACCGTTGAGCGCTTCATCCTCTTCTGGCGTGCTGGGGTCCAAATTAGGTTCGCGCGGCTCAGTCGAGAACTGGGGTAGGGCAGTTGCTGTACGGATATGCTCCATGCCCTGTTCCCAAAACAGGCTTAACATCGTCTCTGGATAGATTCCTTCGATGTCGGCCAGCGAAATTTTCTCGATGAATACTTCAGTCACAGTAACCGGGTTTACTCTTCGTCGAGATGCATCAGTGACATGATGCGATCAAAGTCCTCGAGGTTGCCGAATTCGATAACGATTTTGCCCTTACGCTTGCCCATCTGGGCAGTCACCTTCGTATCAAAAGAATTGGACAGGCGGTCAGCCCAATTGTGAAGGACCTCCGGCTGCGGAGTGGGCTCGCGGTGCTGCTTTTTCGGTCGCTCGCCGGCATTGAGTAATGTCACTGCTTCTTCGGTCGCACGGACGGATAGTCCTTCAGCAACAATTCGCTCGGCGAGGCGCTGCTGTTCTTCCTTACCTGCCTTAACTCCAAGCAAGGCACGTGCGTGACCAGCCGACAGAACACCGACCGCTACTCGTCGCTGTACCTCCACCGGCAACTGCAAGAGTCGAATCATGTTGGTAATAACGGGCCGCGAGCGACCGATTCGATCCGCCAGCTCTGCCTGAGTTACACCAAACTCTTCGAGTAGCTGCTGGTACGCAGCGGCCTCTTCGAGTGGGTTCAGCTGAACGCGATGGATGTTCTCTAGTAGGGCATCGCGAAGCATGTCCTGGTTTGGAGTATCGCGAACGATGGCGGGAATCGTGTCGACCCCAGCTCGCTGAGAAGCACGCCAGCGCCGTTCACCCATGATGATTTCAAACTCGGGTTGCGGCGCGTTCGGATCTTCCTTGCGCGCTGCCTCGAGTGCGGCCGCACGACTATCCTCAGAGATTGGTCGTACGATAATCGGCTGCAATAGACCGAACTCACGAATAGAGTGAGCGAGCTCATTTAGGGGCTCCTCATCGAAGACCTCTCGTGGCTGCTTCGGGTTCGGCGTGATCAGCTTCAAGTTGATTTCGCGATAGGTCGCGCCAAACTCGTTTGCGGCCGAAGTGTCAACATCGGTCGGCTTGGCGCCGCTATGGTCCGCTACTCCCGATGTCGTCGAGGGCGATGTTTCACGTGAAACATCGCTACACTTACCAATAGTCTTATTGTCACTGTGACGTTTCTGCGCCTCATTGGTATGAGGTTTGCTCTGGCCGGATTTTGCAGATTTTCCGGCGTTTTTCCCTTCAGTCAACGAGGTGCCGGATCCCGTCGCGGCTGCCCCCAGTACGTCGGCAACTCCGCTACTTCCAGGCTGCTTCGTCCCCTGGGTACGGCGGGGACCGAAGATAATATCCGCGGCACTCTCACCTACCGAGGGGTTAGCCGCCGGAGCAGTTGGGATCAGCGCGGCGATACCGCGACCGAGCCCTCCCTTGCGGTTCTCCTTTTTTTGATTCGACATCGGTAACTACTCCTAGTGGCTTTAATTTGTCTCAGTGGAATTGGACGGGGTAGGGGAGGAAGCTGGTTTTTGCCCAATCGCACTTCCACCCGAAACTGCTGAATAGTCGCCACGCGTTGCCAATTCCTTCGCGGCGTCAAGATAAGCAACTGCGCCCCGAGACCCTGGATCGTAGGAAATTACGGTCTGCGAATATCCCGGCGCCTCCGATACCTTCACAGATCGAGGGATGAGATTACGTAGCACAACCTCACCGAAGTAGTTACGAACCTCATTGGCAACTTCTTCCGAAAGCTTGGTGCGGCCATCGAACATAGTGAGCAGCACAGCAGAAATATGTAGCTCCGGATTGAGATGCTGACGAATCATCTGCACGTTATTCATCAGCTGAGTCACACCCTCCAAGGCGTAAAACTCACACTGAATCGGGATCAAAACCTCGTTGGCGGCAGTCATCGAATTCAGAGTCAACAGACCGAGCGAAGGAGGGCAGTCAATAATGAGAAAGTCAAAGCCGTTGTCAATCAGGTACTGATCTGACACTGCATCGAGAAGTCGGCGCTCACGGTTCAGGAGCGAGACCAGCTCAATCTCGGAGCCCGCCAAGTCCAATGTCGCTGGCACACAAAAGAGATTCTCAGATTCAGGGGAACGCTGGATGACATCGTCAATCTGTAGTTCGCCAATTAGAAGCTCATACGTCGACGGGGTCCCGGAAACATGCTCAATCCCCAGGGCCGTAGAAGCATTTCCCTGCGGGTCATTATCGATGACTAGCACCTTGAGACCATGCCGCGCGAGCGCCGACGCGATGTTGACTGCCGAAGTGGTCTTGCCCACGCCACCCTTCTGGTTGGCGATAGTAATACGGCGCGGGCGTTCGGGGCGTGGAAGCGATAAACGGTTCGGGGCCTTAACTTGCGCTGCCCGTTGAGCTGCCGCAGCGATGGGTGTGTCTTGCCAGGACTTCCGGCTCATTAACTATTCCCCTTACAAGCACAGCAATCACCAATCATGGCCACTGGAGTGCGAATAAAAACTTAGTAACTATCTGCAAAAGCGTAATCATCAAGCCCCAACAAGCGTTAGACGCCGACGATTGTGGAAATGTTTCACGTGAAACATCCACCTTGGCCGGTAGGACTTTGCCATACCGCGATACTTATCCCACTCTAGCCCGACGGCACTACGCGCCTCAATGTCGAAACCAAAACACAAGCGAACCGGCAGTGGAGTAGGGGAGGGGGACTTACAACCTACTTCTTCTGAATAATCACGGCGTACGTCGAAGTTCCCAACACGGAACCGCCAACCTCTACAACGCGGGGATTAGTTCCCTTCGCCTTGGCAATAAGCTTTGCGTCCCGATCAATCTCCTCTTGCGCAGTTCCACCCTTCAGTGCAACCATCGCGCCTCCGGATTTAACTAAAGGAAGCGACCAGCCCGCCAATTTCCCAAGAGGGGCAACAGCGCGAGAAGTGACGACATCTACTTGGCCAACCTCAGCGCGAACCACTTTCTCCTCAGCGCGGCCGCGAACCACGGTCACATTGTCCAGCTCGAGATCTTCCACAACCTCGTTCAAGAAAGTCGTACGGCGCAGCAATGGTTCCACAAGAACCACCTTCAAATCTGGTCGTGCAAGAGCAAGCGGAATCCCGGGCAAGCCTGCCCCCGAACCAATGTCCGCAACTAGAAGCCCTTTGCCTATCGCTTCTCCAACTACCGCAGAATTGATAATGTGCCGATCCCACAGCTTTGGAGTTTCACGTGGCCCAATCAAACCTCGGACTGTAGCCTCCTCAGCCAACCATGAATGGTAGCGGTATGCTCGATCGGCATTCCCTCCAAACACGGTATCTATCACCGAACGCAGATCCGGATCGACCAAACCTGCGGAGGCTTCTTGATTATCGACGTCTTTCGCGGAGTTACTCAACAGTTCCACTAACCTTTCCAATGGGGCAGCTGTGCCGTCACCCGTCGAGCTTTTCATTACCCCTAGTGTACGACAGTGCAACAGCCATGTTTCACGTGAAACATTGACCGGAGTTGGATGCCAAACTCCAGGCCCCACAGAAAATTACATGCCTGTAATAACAGCGACGTTGTCTGCGCGATAGAGTACCAAGGCAAGCAAAAACGCCCCGCATCAACTGCGGGGCGTTTCGATTAATTAACTTATGTAGACGAAGGGCGATTCCACTTCAGCTATTTCTTTTTCCGCTTCCGGTTCTTCCGATTTGCGGGTTTCTGTCCTGGCGCTGGCTTCGAGACTGGGCCCTGCTGTCCCTTCCCCGAATTACCATCCGGAAGATGGCTAGAAGCCTTGTTCGCTGCAGAGGCCTGACCGGACT
This sequence comes from Corynebacterium sp. 239_CJEI, assembly GCF_001055995.1. NCBI lineage: Bacteria > Bacillati > Actinomycetota > Actinomycetes > Mycobacteriales > Corynebacteriaceae > Corynebacterium > Corynebacterium sp. 239_CJEI. Next base: position 46,324 of record NZ_JVOW01000005.1, read on the forward strand.
GCGCCTGCTGCGCATTCTGCGCTGCCTGACGCTTGCCACCCTTCTTCGGATTGATTGGCTTCTGGCCAACCTTCGGAGCGAGCTTCTCCTGTGCCTCGCGCTTGGCAGCCTTCTTAGCTGCGACAGCTTCCTTCTCTTCCTCATCCAGCTTGCCGAAGATGTAGCGCTGCTGGAAGTAGGTCCAGACGTTGTTAGTCACCATGTAGACAAGAAGGCCGATGTGCCAGAAAGCACCGGTAACAAGAATCATGATTGGGAAGAACCAAAGCATCATCTTGTTCATCATGTCCATCTGCTGACCCATAACGCCTTCCTGGCGCTTCACCAGACCGGCTTCCTGGCGGGCACGCGTGCGGTCAACAGACATGCGAGCGTTGAAGTGCGTTGCAAGTGCCGCGATAACAATCAGCGGAATGGCAACGATCATGATGTCCATGCGGGTGAAGTCCGCAGGCGTACCAGGCACAGTAAAGGCTGCGTATTGATCCTCACCCATACCAACCGAACTGGACAGTGGAGCATTGAGCACACGAGCCAGCAGGAAGGACCGCACCTCATCTACACCGAAGACGTAGTTAGGCGTATTCCAGTTCTGCTCCACCGACATGCCGAGCGCATTGCCCGTCGTACCCGTTCGGTTGAACGAACGCAGCACGTGGAAAAGGCCAATGAACACAGGCATCTGAACCAGAATCGGCAGACAGCCGCCGAGCGGGTTGACACCCATTTCCTTCTGTAGCTGGCGCATAGCAAGAGCCTGAGCCTGCTGATCGTTCTTGTACTTCTCCTTGATGGCCTGCATCTCAGGAGCGAACTGCTGCATCTTGATGGCAGAACGCTGCTGGTTCAGCATCGGCTTAAACAGGAGGATACGGATGGTGACCACAAGCAAAATAATGGCCAGCACCCAGGAGATACCCGAGGAGGGATCGAATAGGAAACCTGAGGCCTTATGCCAGAACCACAGGATGGCCGAAATCGGCACATACACGAAATTGAGCACGGTCTAAGATCACTCCGTTCTTTAGGGGACAGCGCACTCGCGCCTTCGTCTACAAAGCCCCGTCAAAGGCTAAGCATTACTAGAGGTTACCTGTGCATTCGCCTCAACCACGAACCCAGGCCGGGGAATGTGGCAGGAACTGGATCCCAGCCACCCGGATGCCAGGGTGCGCAACGGAAGATGCGCAAGAAAGTCAGCCACAGGCCACGAATAGCTCCGAAACGGCGCACAGCCTCAAGACCATATGCGGAGCACGTCGGTTCAAAACGACATGTGCTCGTGGGCTTCAGATTAGAGATACGACGGCGGTAGAAGAGAATCGCCCTCTCAGCCACACGTGCGCCGGGGGTCTGAGCGAGGGGGCCGTCGTCAAGCGAATTAGCGCCGACGTTCGTATGTGGCGAGTGCCGATTGCACATCGTGGGACAGCTCCTGGCTGGTGGCTGTGGCAGATGCAGGCAGCGCGCGAACGACAATGTCCATGGTGGACGGAAGATTCTGCGCGGCCGCGGCCATAACATGGCGGAGCCTGCGGGATACAGCGTGACGAGTCACGGCGTTGCCCACAGCTTTAGATACGACAAGACCGACACGCGGACCACCAAACCTGGCAATCTGCGTATCGGTCTTATCTTCACCGCCAGAAGCGGCGGTGTCACGAATATGCAAGACCAAGGTCTTGCGTCCGATTCGGCGTCCACGTCGTACGGTGACCGTGAAGTCACGCGAAGAACGCAGCTTATTGCTCTGAGGGAGCACCGAAATCGGTGTCCTCTTGCTTAAGCGGACAGGCGGGCACGGCCCTTGCTGCGGCGTGCTGCCACAACGGCGCGACCGGAACGGGTACGCATACGGGTACGGAAGCCGTGCACGCGTGCACGACGGCGGTTATTCGGCTGGAACGTCCGCTTCGACACGGTTGACACTCCTTGAAACTCAAACGACCACGAGTCCACGCTGAACACACCGCAGTAAACTCCTCGCTTCGAGTGCGAGGCAGCGATGCGTCTGACGCATTCCCGTGATGCACGGAAAAATTACTTACCGACAGATTGAAAGCTACATGCGTTCTGTCGGGTCCAAGCACAAGCTCGGACTCATATCTCAATGGATATGAAACACCCAGATAGGTTACGTCGAATCGAGCGAGAAATTCAAATCAACACGCCGGATTTACCTGGAGAATCATTTTCCAAGTTTTCCGACGGTACCGATGTTGACCTGTGGAAATACTAACCTATGCACTGCAATCCACAGGGCGTTTATCCCATCAGCTGTGGATAACTTCCACACCATGAATCACAGCGAGCAGGGGAAATAACGTGTTTACCTAGGTAAACGCAGACTAGGGGGCTATTTTTCATTGTGGGCAAACTGTGGATAAACTGTTAGTCAATTAGCGACAAGGTTTATCCACAGGTGTGGACAAACATGTGGAAGTCCTGCTCGGGGCGTATAGCACCTTGTGTAGAAACACCCCACAGGGCGAATTACAAGAAATAGCCCCCAAATGGGCAGATATGGCGCTCTCGCCATGCCAAAAACACTCCACAAAAACAGGTCGCCTCGATAAATTTGATGAACGTAAACATGTAAAAGGACATTCACACAGTGAGCGAACAACCAGAATTGCCAGGTGGACTCTGGGAGCAGGTCGTTTCTATCCTGACTTCACCAGAAGGTGCGCCGGAGTTGGGCATTGCACCACTACGCCCGCCACACAAGGCACTGCTGCGGTCAGTGACGCACACTGGTGACTTTCCAGGTTTTTTCCTGCTCAGCACTCAATCGCCAGTGGTGCAGGCACTGGTAAAAGAAGAGCTCAAGGGCATTATCGAGGCCGTCTTAGCCTCGCTGACCGGCGAGGAGTTGGAAACGGTCATCACCGTTGCCGATCCTGCTGACGACGCTGAAGATAGCCAGGCAGCAGAGACCACTCAACCATCTGCACAGCACTCGGGGCAGATGCCATCTGCAGCTTCGCGTCCGCAGCAGGCTCAGCGTCAACAGCCAAACCAGCAGCACCAACAGCAATCTGGCCGCAACTACCCGTTCCCCAGTGCAGATGCGAATGACTTCAATCGCCACGAGCAGCACCAGGGATCGACGCAGACGCCACAGGTGCCGCAGACACACCAGCAGAATGTCCATAATCAGCAGAGTGCCCAGTCACAGCACCGATCGATGGACGCAGTGGATTCAATGGCGCAGGGGCTTTCGCACTCATCTGCCGAGAATCCGATGACTATTGCTGATCAGCGCCAGGTCACAAGTCCTTTCCGCTCCGAGAGCCACGGCACTCCAACCGAGATGAGCATGCCTTTCGAGGAGCCCACCCTCAACCCGAACTACACCTTCGAAACCTTTGTTATTGGTCCGCAGAATAAGTTCGCCGCCGCAGCCGCCGTCGCTGTTGCAGAGTCTCCGGGGCGCACCTACAACCCGCTGTTTATCTCCGGCGGTTCGGGTCTTGGCAAGACGCACCTGCTCCACGGCATTGGTCACTACGCCAAGCATTTGTACCCTAACCTGCGGGTTCGTTACGTTTCTTCGGAAGAGTTCACCAACGACTTCATTAATTCCGTGCGTGACGACGCCCAGGAATCCTTCAAGCGTCGCTACCGCGATTTGGACATGCTCATCATCGATGACATCCAGTTCTTGGAGGGCAAGGAAGGTACACAGGAAGAGTTCTTCCATACGTTCAATGCCCTGCACCAGTCCAATCACCAAATTGTGCTGTCGTCGGACCGCCCACCACGCGAGCTTAAGACCCTGGAGGATCGCCTTCGTACCCGCTTCCAGTGGGGGCTCAATCCGGATCTGCAATACCCGGACTTGGAGACGCGAATCGCAATTCTGTCGAAGAAGGCACAGCTGTCTGATTTGGTCGTTCCGCATGATGTACTCCAGTACATCGCGGAGAACACCTCGTCTTCTATTCGTGAGCTCGAGGGGCGTCTACTGCAGATTAGCGCTCACGCATCCATGATTCATGAGCCTGTGACCTTGAAGTTTGCGCAGGAGATCCTCGGTGCCGACGAAATCGAGGTGCAGATTACCCCGGAGATCATCATCTCCACCACCGCTGAGTACTTCGACCTAACGGTTGCGGATTTGGTGGGCCCGGGTAAGACTCGCCCGGTCGCTCATGCTCGCCAGATCGCGATGTACTTGACAAGGTCCTTCACTGAGCTTTCGTTGCCGTCGATTGGCCGGGAGTTCGGAAATCGTGACCATTCGACGGTTTTGCACGCTGAACGCAAGATTGTTAAGGAAATTCAGGAGAAGAAGCCCTCAAAGGACCAGGTCAACGACCTGACTACACGCATTCGAGACCGAGCTCGCGGCACGGCTTAAAAACCTTGGGCTCGGCGTGCGGAATTCTTGTTATTAACTGCGGTTTTTCCGTGCACAGAGCTGTGGACAACTCGTAAATTTTGTGGATGAAAGATGAAGCCCGAACACTATCCACAGACACCCCAAGTTATCCACAGTTAGACGCACTGGTTATCCACAGCGCGAAATCAGTGAAGACCAGCGGGAATCATGTAATTTCACAATGTGCACACCCCCTATTACTACTCCCGACTTTAAAAATCTCTAGAAACTTCTAGATAAAAGGGGGCCAGCGCACAACCTCTGGCAAGCAACCTCTCGCGCACAACTTCATAAATGCCAAGAACGAGCAAGAACTAGGATTAAGCACTAGACGGACTACAAGAATGCCAGTGAGGTCTTTGGCAGTCTGCAGTAGAGTTGTACGATGGAATCTTTGTAACTCCAGTCATGTGCGCTGACATAGCGTGCTGACAACACAAAAGACGGCTAATAACAGACATCCAATACCGGTGGAGGAACGATGGAGCAGACCGAAGTCCGTATTCGCGCGGCTAAGGACGATCTCGCGGGTGCGGTGAGCTGGGTTGCTCGTAACCTGCCTGCACGCCCGACTCAGCCGATTCTGCGTGGCATGATTTTTCTCGCGGATGACAATGGTCTGCAGCTCGCTGGCTATGACTACGAGGTCTCGACTCAGATTCGTATTAGCGCAGAGGTCGATGAGCCCGGTCGCTTCGCCGTCAATGGCAAGTTGGTTTCTGACATTGTCTCTAAGCTGCCGAATAAGCAGGTAGAGATGCACTTTGATGGCACGAAGGTCATCGTTCGCTGTGGTTCTTCCCGCTTCGAGCTACCAAGCCTGACCTTGGAGGATTACCCTCAGCTACCAGAAGCTCCGGCTGCTACCGGCACTGTCGATGCCGCTCTGTTGGCTGAGGCTATTGGTCAGGTCGCTATCGCTGCCGGCAAGGATGAGTCGCTGCCGATGCTGACCGGCATCCGGATGGAAACCGAAGGTAACGAGGTCACTCTCGCTGCCACCGACCGTTTCCGCCTGGCGGTTCGCAGTTTCGAGTGGGAGCAGATCCCGGAGGGGGAGACCAAGCTGCTCATCCCGGCAAAGACCTTCGCGGAGACTGCCCGCACTCTCGATACCACTTCCAGCGAGCCAGTGACCTTGGCATTCGGCGACGGATCTGATGATCGTGAGGTCGGCTCCGAAGGTCTGCTGGCTATCCTCGCCGATCCTCGTCGCACTACCACGCGACTGCTGGACGCCGAGTTCCCGAAGTTCCGTCCGCTGCTGCCGAAGCAGCATTCCTCCATGGCTGTTGCTCGTGTTGACCAGCTGCAGGATGCCATCCGTCGTGTGTCTCTGATGGCGGATCACGGTGCGCAGATTCGCATGGACTTCTCCGACGGCCAGGTTGTCCTTTCCGCTCATGGCGACGAGGTCGGTCACGCAGAAGAGACTGTGGCCTGCAACTTCTATGGGGAACCACTTCTGATCGCCTTCAACCCGCAGTACCTGCTCGAGGGGCTCAGCGCTGTTCGCTCCCACCGCGTTCTGCTGGGCTTTACGCAGCCGTCGCGTCCCGCGATTCTCATTCCAGAGCCGGAAGCTATCCCGGAGCTCGGTGAGGACGGCTTCTACCCAACGCCGGAGACCGACTTCACTTACCTGCTGATGCCTGTGCGCCTGCCGGGCTAGTTTGCGGCTATGCACATTCGGTATTTGTCCTTGCGGGACTTCCGCTCCTGGCCGGAGTTGGAAGTCGAGTTCACGCCTGGAATTACCGTATTTACCGGGCAAAATGGCTACGGCAAGACCAATATTGTTGAGGCCGTTGGATATCTCTCCACGCTCGGCTCGCATCGAGTGTCTACGGATGCTCCGCTGGTTCGTTCGGGGACCCCGTCGGCACGCATTTCGGCGACGGCAGTCAATGATGGCCGCGAGCTGACGGCGCATCTGCTCATCAATCCGCATCGCGCGAATCAGGCGCAGATTAATCGCACGCGGCTGAAGTCTCCGCGGGAGCTGCTGGGGATCGTCAAGTCGGTCTTTTTCTCGCCCGAGGATCTCACGCTGGTCAAGGGCGAGCCCGCTTCCCGTCGCCGATACATCGATGATTTGCTCGCTTTACGACGGCCACTGTCCGCCGGTATCCGCATTCAATATGACAAGATTTTGCGTCAGAAGAATGCGCTGCTGAAGTCGGCGGGCTCGACGCTGCGCCGTGGCTATTCTTCCTCGGAGGGGCAGGCCGCACTGAGCACGCTGGATACCTGGGATGCGCAATTGGCGCAGGTGGGAGCGGCGTTAATGGCTGCGCGCATGGATTTGATCGCCGAGCTTTCCGAGCATGTCAGCGAGGCCTATGCCACGCTTGCCCCGCACTCGCGCCCAGCCACGATTGCCTATGCGCCGAAGGTCGACAGCCTGGATGGCGGGCCATTGCCCAGCGAACCGGAGCTGCTCGAGGCACTGCTGCTGACGAAGATGGCGGAGCGCCGCACCGCGGAGATTGAGCGCGGTTCCTGTCTCGTTGGTCCGCATCGCGATGATCTCGACCTCATTCTCGGCAATGACCCCGCCAAGGGCTTTGCTAGCCACGGCGAAACCTGGTCTTTTGCACTCGCGCTGCGTCTCGGCGCGTACTTTTTGCTCCGGGCCGATGGACCCGACCCGATTTTGGTGCTTGACGACGTGTTTGCGGAGCTCGACCGGCATCGTCGGGAAGCTCTCATGGAAATCGCGCAGCAGGCTGAGCAGGTGTTGATCACCTCGGCGGTGGGGGAGGAGTTGCCTCAGGCACTGGTCGAGGATTCTTCTGTCACTCATCACACGGTGACGGTGGCGCAGACTGAGCAGGGGAGAATCTCACTGCTGGATGAAAACCCAGTCGCGGAAGAGTGACGGGTATGGTCGAGAACATGGAGCCGGATAACTCACCGGAAGAAGAAAAGGACCTGATCAGCGACGCTTTCTTCCGCATGCGCGATGCCGCTAAGGAGGGCGGTCACAAGTTACCGAATCTCCAGCGGCCACCGAAGAAGAAGGGCTCGTGGTCTGGCCTCGATAGCCGTGTGCCTGTGAAGGCCGCGGAGGGGATTGTTGCGGACGTCGATAAGCAGCGGGCAGCGCAAGCAGTGGTACGAGATCGTGCCGGTACGGTGATTTCGCCGAGCTTATTGAAGGAGGCGGGGATTCGGCTGTACCGGAAATATGACCGTCGACCTGCGCCGATTGGTGCGGTGCTGAATAAGGCAGTAGTTGATCGCGGCTGGCAGATCCATATTGCCCACGGTGTGATCATGACGGAGTGGGATTCGATGGTCGGCAAGGTTGTCGCGGAACACTCCCAGGTCAAGGAGTTCAAGGACGGCACTTTGGTGGTCGAGTGCCAATCGACAGCATGGGCAACACAGCTGCGGCTAGCACAGCGACAGGTTTTGAAGTCGATTGCGGAACGCGTCGGGGATGGAGTGGTTGAGGAAATTAAGGTGCTTGGGCCAAAAGCGCCGAATTGGCGCAAGGGCAAATTGCACATCGAGGGCCGAGGACCGCGTGATACTTACGGGTAAAGGTCGGTAAACGGTCTACGAATACCCGTCGGTATGCGTAAAACTGCGAAATTTGGTCCTTTGAGCGCATCGGCTATATCCACAGTAGGGGACTACGTTGGGGTAAGATGGGCAGGAGAAAACCGGCAGGCGGTTCTTGAGACGTTATCGACTTCCAAACTAGCCAGACCTATCTAGTAGTCCTATGTAGTTCTGGCTGGCGCTGATAGCGCTTGACCGCCGGCCTATTTTTCGCGCGCTGACGAATGTTGCGCGGGGAGAGAACCAAGAATAGGAGACGCGCCGAACCGTGGCTGCTACCGAACATCAATATGACGCCTCATCGATTACCATCCTCGAGGGCCTCGAGGCCGTGCGTAAGCGGCCGGGTATGTACATTGGCTCAACTGGTGAGCGTGGCTTGCACCACCTGGTGTGGGAGGTTGTAGACAACTCCGTCGACGAGGCGATGGCGGGTTACGCCACCGATGTTGAGGTCACTCTGCTGGAAGACGGCGGCGTTCAGGTCCGCGATAACGGCCGTGGTATTCCTGTCGAAATGCACCCGTCGGGTATGCCGACGGTGCAGGTGGTTATGACTCAGCTGCACGCCGGCGGCAAGTTTGACTCCGAGTCCTACGCTGTTTCCGGTGGTCTGCACGGTGTGGGTATTTCGGTGGTTAACGCGCTGTCGACGCGTATGGAAACCGAGGTCATCCGCGATGGCTACACCTGGTACCAGAACTTCGACCAGGCTGTTCCGGAAGAAATTATCCGAGGTAAGAAGACGCGCGGCTCGGGTACCACGCAGCGTTTCTGGCCGGACCCGGAGATTTTTGAGACCACCGATTTCAAGTTCGACACCATTTCTCGCCGCCTGCGCGAGATGGCGTTTTTGAACAAGGGCCTGACCATCACGTTGGTGGACAAGCGTGTCTCCGAGGAGGAGCTCGAGGCCGAGGCTCTGGCGGAGCAGGCGGAGACCGAATCCGCTGAGATCGCCAAGGATGCGGTTGAGGAGCAGAAGGAGAAGGCAGAGAAGACCACCAAGCCGAAGGAGCGCCGCAAGGTCTTCCACTACCCGAATGGTCTGCGGGACTATGTCGAGACTCTGAACAAGTCGAAGAACATCATCCACCCGACCATCATTTCCTTCGATGCTGCAGGTGACGGCCACGAGGTCGAGATTGCAATGCAGTGGAACTCGGGTTACTCCGAGTCGGTGCACACCTTCGCCAACACCATTAACACCATTGAGGGTGGCACGCACGAAGAGGGCTTCCGTTCTGCGTTGACATCGCTGATGAACCGCTATGCGCGTGAGCACCGCCTGTTGAAAGAGAAGGAAAACAACCTCTCCGGCGAGGACTGCCGTGAAGGTCTCGCTGCCGTGATTTCGGTGAAGGTCGCCGATCCGCAGTTCGAGGGCCAGACGAAGACGAAGCTCGGTAACACCGAGGTGCGTTCCTTCGTCCAGCGCATGACTAATGAACACATCGGTCACTGGCTGGAGGCCAATCCGGCTGAGGCCAAGGCCATTGTTAACAAGGCCATTGCTTCGGCACATGCCCGTCAGGCGGCTCGTAAGGCCCGTGACCTGGTACGTCGTAAGTCCGCGACCGATCTTGGCGGTCTTCCGGGTAAGTTGGCGGACTGCCGCTCGAAGGACCCGAAGCAGTCCGAGCTGTTCATCGTGGAGGGTGACTCCGCAGGTGGTTCTGCAAAGGCAGGCCGAAACTCGCTGTTCCAGGCCATTTTGCCGCTGCGCGGTAAGATCTTGAACGTCGAGAAGGCGCGCCTGGATAAGACGCTGAAGAATAACGAGGTCCAGGCCATTATTACGGCGCTGGGCACCGGTATTCACGACGAGTTCGACATCGAGAAGCTGCGCTACCACAAGATTGTGCTGATGGCCGACGCCGATGTCGATGGTCAGCACATTGCCACGCTGCTACTGACGCTGCTGTTCCGACTGATGCGTCCGCTGATTGATGAAGGGCACGTCTACCTCGCCCAGCCACCGCTGTACAAGCTCAAGTGGGCCAAGGGTGAGCCGGGCTACGCCTACTCAGATGCTGAGCGCGATCAGCTGCTGGAAGAGGGGCTGGCTGCCAACCGCAAGATCAACAAGGACGATGGTGTTCAGCGTTACAAGGGTCTCGGTGAGATGAACGCCGCTGAGCTGTGGGATACCACCATGGATCCGGATCACCGCGTGCTGCGTAAGGTCGCCCTCGAGGACGCGCAGAAGGCGGACGAACTGTTCACCATTCTGATGGGCGATGACGTCGCTTCACGACGTTCGTTCATTACCCGTAATGCGAAGGACGTTCGCTTCCTCGACGTCTAAGCCGATACCAAGTCTGGTTATCGGCTTGTCGGTTCCCCTGACAAAACCTCCGTTCAGCCATTAATGTTTATGAAATGGAAGATACTCGGGGAAGCATGGTCAACGGGGAACCGCCAGTCGAGCCACGTATTGTGCAGGAGACATTGCCAGATGGCTCCGTGACCCCGATGGCGCTTCGGTTTCCCGAAGGTTCGCCTCGGGGCATTGTCGTTATTTGGCCGGGCTTTGGCATGGGTGCTCGCTACTACCGGCCGATTGCCCAAGAGTTACAGCGCCGAGGTTTTTGCGTCCTGACCTCGGAGTTGCGTGGCCAGGGTAACCAGACTGCAGTGGCCACCCGCCGTCACAATTGGGGCTACCAGGATCTCGCATCGGTGGATTACCCGTTGGCCGTGGCTCGTGCTCGGAAGGAATTCGACCATCTGGCAGCAGGGAAGAAGCTTCCCGTTTATTTGCTGTGTCATTCCATGGGCGGCCAGATTGCTTCTCTGTATTTGGCCCGACCGGAAGCGGATGTGGCCGGCGTGGTGATGGTCGGATCCGGCACCCCGCACTATAGGTGTTTTACTGGCAACGAGTACAAGCGGCTTCGTTACGGTGCACCATTTATGCAGGTGGTATCCCAGATTTTGGGTTATTGGCCGGCAGGCAGGTTCGATGTGGCCGGTTACGGTCGGCAGGCTCGCAATCATGTGGTGGAGTGGGCGCGCTTCTCGCGCACGGGCTTGCTGCGACCACGGGGTGCAGACATCGACTATGCCGCTGAGATGCCGAAAGTAACTACCCCAGCGTTATTGCTGAACTGTGGCGGTGACCGTGATTGCCCAGCGGAATCTGCGCAAGCGCTAGCTCGGATGTTGCCTAAGTCTGCAAAGTACGAGTTCATTGAGCAGCGGCTGGGCCACAATCGCTGGGCGCGTGAGCCGCAGGCTGTGGTTGACCGTCTAGAGCGGTTTATTGAGGAAATTTAAACCACAATTTTCCAGCCTGTAATCTGCGCTTCTTAACGTAGATGCCTATGGCAACTTCACCTAAAAATATATCTGAATTTTCCCGTCGGCACTTCCTGCAGACCGCCGCTGGAGTCGGTGCTGCAGCGGCTGCGAGCACGCTGCTGCCGCCATCGTTGCTCCATGCACTCGCGCAGCCCCGACCGGCTGGCTCCCTCGACCAGGTTGAGCACGTTGTCGTGTTGATGCAGGAAAACCGCTCTTTTGATCACTACTTCGGCACGCTCCGAGGTGTGCGGGGGTACAACGACAATTCCGCTTTGCCGGGCGTTTTCAACCAGAGTGGGGTCAGTCCATACCTGATTCGCAACGCCGCTAATCGCGGTGATCTCTCGGTGGAGTACATTGCAAGTTTGCCGCACGGTTGGGAAGACGGGCAGGTTGCACTAAACGGCGGCCGCTGTAACGGCTGGATCGAGGCCAAGGGCAAGGGCACGATGGCCTGTTATGACCGTCAGGACATCGCGTTCCAATTCGCTCTCGCAGAGACGTTCACTATCTGCGATGGTTACTTTTCCTCGATGCCTACGTCGACAAGCCCGAACCGCAACTACCTGTTTTCGGGTGATACCCGAAAGGAACCGTGGGGGACTGGAGCGGTTGGCAATGCGGCGTACGAGCCGACGCACCCGGGGTACAGGTGGCGCACGTATGCCGAGGATCTCTCGGCGGCTGGGGTGCCATGGCGCGTTTACCAGGAGTGGGATAACTACACGGACAACAACCTGGATTTCTTCGCCGCGTTTCGAAATATTGGCCGCAAGGTCATTCGTGAGGCCGGGCTGCCTGGGCTCGACATGACGGGTTTCCACGAGAAGCTGCTGGAACTGGGCGATGGGATGCCGCCAACTGCAGAGCAGCAGGAGATGGTCGACCGCCTGAATGCCGCTGTGGAGAAGCTGCCTGAGGCGGAACGGGATCTCTATGATCGCGCGCTGGACCGCCGCCAGCCGGGCACGCTAACCGACGCTTTCCGACGGGACGTTGAATCCGGACAGCTGCCAAAGGTGTCCTGGATTGTGCCGTCGGCCGCGGAAAGCGAGCACCCGGGAGCGTCCTCGCCGATTCAGTCGGCGAATATCACTTACCGCCTGTTGGATGCGTTGGCCTCCAACCCGGAGGTGTGGGCCAAGACCGTCTTCCTGATTAACTTTGACGAGTTTGATGGTTACTTCGACCATGTGGTGCCGCCGCTGCCGCCGAAGAATGAGCCGGGGGAGTGGTACCTGGGCAAGCCGAAGGGGCTCGGTTTCCGCGTCCCGATGACTGTCATTTCACCGTGGTCGGTGGGTGGTTTGGTGTCCTCAGAGGTCTTCGATCACACTTCGGTGATCCGTTTCCTGGAGCAAGTCACCGGCGTGAGCTGCGGAAATATCACTGATTGGCGTCGTCGGGTATGTGGTGATTTGGTATCCACACTGGACTTCTCGGCGTCTACGGGAATGCAGCTTCCAGAGCAGCCGGGACCAGCGCCGGAGTTTGTGAAGCGCTGGGAGGCGGAGCCGGCCGGTGACTATCCTGTGCAGGAGTCCGAGCAGGCGACCGCGCTGCCGACACCGTACCGGCTGCACGCCTACCTCAAAGGCGGCAATCTTGTGCTGGTCAATGACGGTTCCCGTGAGGCTGTTTTCGCTGTTTACAGTGGCAATAAGGTGGAGCATCACACGGTGCTCGGTACGTTAGAGCTGCGAATTGGACTCCTGGAGCGCGCACTTACCGTGTGCGGCCCGGACCGCTTCCTGCGTGTATTCAGCAAGACGGCGAAAGAGTTGCCGGAGGTCACTTTGGAGCACGCGGCGGGACGTGTTCTAGTTGGCGGGCAGGACCGGACGGCTGATTATGTCCGTGATGGTTGGTACGAGGTTGAGCTGGCTGAAGGTGAGGCCACGGCGTATTACACGGGCCGGCTGGAGTCCGGCAATCGCATTCCGACCAGCCCGTTTACCCGAAAGAGTGACTAGGCCCTGTCCCCGGCTAAGTGCCGCCTTTGACCAGATCCCACGTCTCTGCGAATGACAGCTCTTCGCCGTTGGTGGTGAGGAGTATGTGTGCAAGTAGTGCGCCCAGTGCGGTGTTGCCAAAACTTAGTGGTTTCACGTGAAACGTTGCGTAAGCGACCGCCTGCGCTGCCGCAGAAATCGCGGGAAAGCTACGGTGACCAGCAATGACTCCTGAGCTGGCGGCGACAATAGCGCTGATTGTCCACGGCCTCGCAAGTGTAGCGTCGGCCAATTCCGGCACTGTGGCCACCAGTTCATCGGTAGCCGCCAGGATAGCGGCCTCGCTGAGAGGCTGAATCTGAGGCGCGCTCATTCTTGTACTCCGCGGGGCCTTGGGGAGCTCAACTTTCGCAGCAGCGCCATGTCGGTATCAATTACGCTTGCCGTAATTTCCCGGGCTTGACCTTGTTGAAGGGCTCTCGTGGCGGCGGATTCGATGGCGCGAATGACGGCCTCGTGTTTAGACACGCCCTCCATGTGCGCCAGCAGAGCCAAGGCGGTGTCCTGTTCTTTCGTGAGCCTCAAGGTCATCGCCATCGCATTTGCTCCCTGCTATCTAACTGCGCTTCTTAACTGCGCTAGTTTGTTTCTCGCTATCAGGCCTAAAACCCCAGATTTGATACCACAATGGTATCGAAAAGTTGCACACGGCGTCGTAAAGCGGGCTCTAAAGCCCTGTAGAATGGATGCGAACCTCTTTTAAGTAAAGGAAGCAGTCATTGAGCGACGATAACAACAACGACGGCTCATCTTTCGGAAGTGGAGTATTGGGCCACCAGGTTCGCCCGATCGACATCAATGAAGAGATGCAGTCGAGCTATATCGACTACGCCATGAGCGTGATTGTTGGCCGTGCGCTGCCGGAGATCCGTGATGGTCTCAAGCCGGTGCACCGCCGCATTCTCTACGCCATGTTCGACAACGGCTACCGCCCGGAGCGCGGCTATGTGAAGTCCGCAAAGCCGGTTTCGGACACGATGGGTAACTACCACCCGCACGGCGACAGAGCTATTTACGACACCATGGTGCGCATGGCGCAGCCGTGGTCCATGCGCTATCCGCTTGTCGACGGTCAGGGTAACTTCGGCTCCCGCGGTGACGACGGCCCCGCAGCTATGCGTTACACCGAGGCCCGTCTGACGCCGTTGGCCATGGAAATGGTGCGCGACATTCGCGAAAACACCGTCGATTTCCAGCCGAACTACGACGGTCGTACGACAGAGCCGGTTATTCTGCCGTCGCGTGTCCCGCAGCTGTTGATGAACGGCTCCGGCGGTATTGCCGTCGGTATGGCCACCAATATCCCACCGCACAACCTGCGTGAGGTCGCGGATGCCATCAACTGGTGCCTGGACAACCCGGAAGCGGATGAAAAGACCACGCTGGATGCGGTCATGGAGCGCATCAAGGGCCCGGATTTCCCAACTGCCGCCCAAATTGTCGGCGATAAGGGCATCAAGGAGGCCTACACCACCGGCCGTGGTTCGATTCGCATGCGCGGTGTGACCTCGATTGAGCAGGAGGGCACTCGTCAGTCGATTGTCATCACTGAGCTGCCGTACCAGGTCAACCCGGACCGCATGATTGCCAACATCGCGGATCAGGTCAAGGACGGGCGTCTGCAGGGCATTGCCTCGATTGATGACGAATCTGACCTGAAGTGGGGCATGCGTATCGTCGTCAAGCTCAAGCGCGACGCCGTACCGCGTGTGGTGCTGAACAACCTGTACAAGCACTCCCAGCTGCAGACCAGCTTCGGTGCGAACATGCTCGCCATCGTCGACGGTGTGCCGCGTACGCTGCGCATTGACCAGATGGTGACGCTGTATGTCGCCCACCAGATTGAGGTCATTGTTCGACGGACCCAGTTCCGCCTGGACGAGAAGGAAAAGCGCGCCCATATCCTGCGCGGCCTGGTCAAGGCCCTGGATATGTTGGACGAGGTCATCGCTCTGATTCGCCGGTCTGCCACGGTTGATACCGCGCGCACGGGCCTGATGGGTCTGCTCGAAATCGACGAGATTCAGGCTGACGCCATTTTGGCGATGCAGCTGCGTCGTCTGGCTGCTCTGGAGCGCCAGAAGATCATTGACGAGTTGGCTGAGATCGAGCTCGAGATCGCCGACCTGAAGGACATCCTGGCCAAGCCGGAGCGTCAGCGCGCCATCGTTAAGGAAGAGCTGGGCGAGGTCGTGGAGAAGTACGGCGATGACCGTCGTACCCAGATTGTGGCCGCTGAGGGCGACGTCACCGAAGAGGACCTCATCGCCCGCGAAAACGTGGTTGTGACCATTACTTCCACGGGCTACGCCAAGCGCACCAAGGTCGATGCCTACAAGGCCCAGCGCCGTGGTGGCAAGGGCGTGCGCGGTGCGGACCTGAAGCAGGACGACATTGTCCGCCACTTCTTCGTCTGCTCCACGCACGACTGGATTCTGTTCTTCACCAACAAGGGTCGCGTCTACCGACTCAAGGCCTACGAACTGCCGGAGGCCACTCGCGCCGCCCGCGGCCAGCATGTCGCCAATCTGCTGGAGTTCCAGCCGGAGGAGCGCATCGCCGAGGTGCTGCAGATTCAGAGCTACCAGGACAGCCCGTACCTGGTGCTGGCCACCAGCGAGGGCAAGGTAAAGAAGTCCCGTTTGGAGGACTACGAGTCCGCTCGTTCCGCTGGCCTGATTGCCATCAACCTGCGCGAAGGCGACTCCCTCATCGGTGCCCGTCTGTGCTCTGCTGACGATGACCTGCTGCTCGTCTCCGAGCGCGGCCAGGCTATCCGCTTCACCGCCTCCGACGACGCGCTGCGCCCGATGGGCCGCGCCACTGCCGGTGTCCAGGGCATGCGCTTCAAGGGCGACGACAAGCTGCTCAGCATGGTCGTGGTCGAGGAAGAGCACAACCTGCTGGTCGCAACGACCGGCGGCTTCGGCAAGAAGACCAAGCTCAGCGAGTACACCCCGCAGAACCGCGGCGGTATGGGCGTGCTGACGCTCAAGTACGACCCGAAGCGTGGTCCGCTGATGGGCGCCCTGGTGGTGGACAACGACGACGAAATCTTCGCTGTCACCTCCGCCGGCGACATCATCCGCACCAACGTCAACGAGATTCGCGCCACCTCGCGTGCCACTAAGGGCGTGCGCCTGGTCAACCTCGCTGACGGCGTGGAACTGCTGGCTATCGACCGCAACGTCGAGGATGAGGGCGAAGAGACCGCTTCTAAGGTCTCTGAGGCCGGAACCTTGGACGTAGTCCCGAAGCGCACCGGCGCCACCAAGAGCACCGGTGCTGCCGAGTCCGGTGACTCGGAGGCGGAGAAGGAGTAAGCGCATGGCCGAAACTAACTTGGTAGTCGACAAGGTGAGCCCCTGGTCCGCCATGCGCATTACGGCGGCCACTGGTTTCATTTGCTTCCTCGTCTGGCTTGCCGCGGTTGGCCTGCTCTACCTCTTGCTCTCCGGGATGGGATTGCTCGCTCCGATTAGTGAAATGGTCGGCGGGGAGGATTCCATCAGCGCGGGTCTCGTCCTTGGCCTGGCGGCCGCTGTAGGAGCGCTGTGGTGGGTGCTGTCGATTGGGCTCATGGCCCTCGGCGCGGTTATCTACAACGCTTGCGGCGGTCTCGTCGGAGGTCTCAAGATTTCGCTTGCCGACGACAGCTAGGCTGCCTAGCCTCCCGCTGGCCCCGGTGTCACCCCCGTTCGGTGGCCCCGGGGCCGCGTTGGTTCAGAGGTGTTTTCAGTGATCTGGTTATGGAGTAGCCGTAATGACTACTTAATGACTACTTTTTAACTCAATATTTAGGCCTCTGACCAGGCGATTTGTGAAGTGTCATGGTTACGGGTTAAGTTATATCTCGTTCCACGGGGCCTATAGCTCAGGCGGTTAGAGCACTTCGCTGATAACGAAGGGGTCGGAGGTTCAAGTCCTCCTAGGCCCACTGCCGAACAAGGTATAATTGCTCGGTGTACGGGGCTTTAGCTCAATTGGTAGAGCACCTGCTTTGCAAGCAGGAGGTCAGGGGTTCGATTCCCCTAAGCTCCACAAGGAACAAAATCCCCCGGTCGTAAGGCCGGGGGATTTTTGCGTTTTGGGGATGTAGAAGGGGAGGGGGGGTTAGGGTTAAGTAAAGAAAGGGTTAAGTAAAGAAAAGTGTGTCTTTTCCGGGCGTGTTGCGGTTATTTGATCCAGCC